>CALDDL010000022.1 GCA_937936675.1 uncultured bacterium | reverse complement strand
TTTGTAATTTAAATGGTGTATCAATTTCCGGCTTAGAACCACGAAATTTTTTAGTATAAGCAGATTCAAGCTCTAATTTAACTGAAGCATTTTGAGGAATAATCAAAGTTATATCACCTCTCATAGAAGTGAGTGTGATATCGTTGCCGGATTGACTTAAATCAGCAGTTGATTTTATATCGATATCTCCACCCATAGTTTTTGCTTTTACCCAGCCATCAATTTCCTTAATAATAATATTACCGCCCATCGTTTCTACTTCTGCAAATTGTCCTGCTTTATTAATTTCTATATTGCCACCCATAGTTTTAAGTTTGGCACCATTAGGAGCCTCATCGATAGTTATCTCTCCCCCCATAGTTGAGATATTAACTTCTTTACCAATTGATTTACCGGAACGCCCTTTAACGTTCGATTGTATTACATTTCCACCCATAGAACTTGCATCAATATCACCCGTAACATTAGTTACTTTTACCCGACCACCCATAGTTTTTACTTTACCATCTAAATCGGAATCTCTAAGATCAATTTGTCCGCCCATAGTTTTGAAATTAATATTTCCTTTAAGATTAGCAAAATCTAGATGTCCACCCATCGTACTTCCTTCAATATTTCCATCGACTCCATCAATCTTTACATGACCTCCCATAGTAGAGATATCCAAATCCTGTTTTCTCGGGACTTGAACTGTAACTTGGATTGAACCATCCATATTTTTAGGATTTTTATACTTAGAAAATACTTCAATTCCGTTTTCAGTTTCTTCAAATGATACATTAATATTCTCATCGCTATTTTTTAAGAATTTAACCTGCAGATAAACTGTGTTCTTATCCCACGATTCAATTTCAATCGAAGCACCGGTCTTTAAATCCAATTTAAGATTATTACCCGGTTTAGAACTAAATTCTTTTTTTAATTCAGTTTCCTTAAAATTGTTAAATAATTTAAAAATAGGTGTACCTGATACCACTGTCCCTAAAAGAAGGAGCGAAATTATTAATAAAATCTTTTTCATATTACTTAGGTCCCCCGTGCTCATTTTATTTTTGTGATTTTCTTATTGAAATATCTGAATTAATTGATTTAAGGAAAATCTTAGTACCACCGCCATTAATCAAGAATACTGATGTAATTTCGCTATTACTTTCCTCTTCCTCTTCCTCTTCCTCGTTTCCAACCTTATTAACCGTAGTTACATCGAAATCAGAATGAATCTTATAGTCATCTTTCATATTTTTCCACCAGCCATTAACTTTAATTGTAGCTTGAACAGTTGCTTTGGCATCGGCTGGAAGAAATAATTCTATTTCACCGGTATTTGTAGAGATACTGCTTTTGCTTCCGGATGGATTTAATTCCAAAGAGATATCGCCTGCCATAGTCCTTGCTTCGACCGAACCGGTAATATTTTTTAGATTAATATTTCCACCATTAGTTTTAGCAAGCACTTCACCATTAGCACCATTTAAGAAAAGGTTACCGCCATAGGTCTCTAATTTTGCGTTGTTTCCGACAGTATTAACCTTAATATTTCCGCCGTAAGTTACTAGATCAACACTACCACCCACATCTCCAATTTGAATATCACCGCCGTAAGTCTTGGTTTTAATATCTGAGGTAGAGCTTTTTATATTAATTTCTCCCCCCATTGTATAAATCTGAGCATCTTTTCCGTTTAGTTTACCGGTTTGAATATCTCCACCCATAGTATTAAGCATAATGGCACCTTCGATATCTCCAGTTCTAATATCTCCACCTTGAGTGGATAGATCAACATTTCCTTTTATATCCTTAACCGAAATATCACCACCCATAGTGGATGCTTTAGCATATCCATTAAGATTTCCTTTAATCAGAAGATCACCGCTTGTAGTTCTAAGATCAAGATTGTACTGTTCGGGAACAGTTATAATAAAATCACCATCGCCACCCCAGCCAAACTCGGATTCATATTTAATCTTAATGTCGTTACCATTCTGTGTAATATCGATATTTTCGATATCTCGTTTATCAAAACCATCAGCTTTTATTTCGACTGTATTTTGATCCCAAGTTTTGATGGTTAATTGTCCGGGACTTACATTCACGGTTAATTTCCCCCCTTTACCAACCG
>CALDDL010000021.1 GCA_937936675.1 uncultured bacterium | reverse complement strand
AGGACTTAGAAGCTGCCCTGTCAGGGGTCGAACCTGAAGTCTCCTGATCCAGAGTCAGGCGTGTTGCCAATTACACTACAGGGCAATGTTTATTTTTAGCTCAAAATCGCAACTTTTTCAAGTTTTTCTGAAAATGAGTGAACGGTTTTTATGTTAGAATGAACGGTTTTTTTTGTCGTGAAAGACGGTGTTATTATTCTTATTGATTTAGCAAAAACCACATCCTGTAAAAAACTAGAATCATTATCAAACAATTAAAATTTCTTAGGCACTAATATAATTATATTTTTATAAATTTCTATCTCCAGCGATTTATTTTACTCCGTTTTTTTACAAACGGAGTAATGAACTTTCTTCCTTTATTTTACTATAAACCGATCACTTGTGTCTGATGCACCGACTATGTTCGGGTCTATGCCTAAATAACCATCAATTCTTATCCTGCCCATATCGGTTTGCTGAGTAGGAATCCATTTGAATGTATGCTGAATATCCGCCGGTGTATTTAGCTCAGTAACTAAACTCCAAGTTACACCATTATCTATCGAGCTATATATTCCTACTTTAACAATATCCTCAGTACAGATAAAAGTTATATCGGTTTGTGTATTCACATTCAATTGCTGCAACTGAACAGGCGAAAGAATTTTAACAGATGGTAATTTTTTAGTCAAATTAAAATAATTATCACTTTCGTCTCTTATTGTTGGATCATAATAATCTGTAATCCTAACTCTTGCCAGTGAAGATGCAAGATCCACAGGGTTCCAATCATATCTTCCTGTTGAAGGATATTTATCAATTATTGTAACCCAATTTTGTCCATTATTGATTGTATATTCAATCTTCACAAAATCCACATTCACGCTTGTCCAAATAATTTCATTGTATTCATTATAACCAAAATTCTCACCGCCATTTGGCGCAGTAACGCGAATCAACTTTTCAACTTCTTTTTTATGAATTGAGAAATAGGTATCTGTTTCGTCCACTGCTCTTTTGGAAGTAGGATCACTCGCAATATATTCACTTATTCTTATTTTGCATAAGTCAGAATTGAAGCTAACTTTTGCTGGATCGACTGTCCAACGATAATAACCATTATTAACAAGATTAGAATCTATATTGACATAATTTTTACCGCCATTTACAGAGATTTCAATACGGATTTTTTCAATATTATTTGCCTGCCAAGTAATGTCATAAGGACTACCAACTAACCAGTTTTCACCACCGTTTGGAGATATAACAACTATTGTCGGTTTTTGGGTTACTCTAAAAGTGCTCGAGCTTACGTCACGTGGTGAGCCGTCTTTCGCATCCGAAATTCTAACTCGATATAAATCTGAAGCTCTGGTAAACGAAGTGCTATATTTACCTATACCTGCCGGAGTACTTTCTACTAAAGTAAACCAATCGGATTCAGTGATTCCGTTTTTCTCGGTAAATTCAATTTTAATATTATCGATTCCTTTTGAAGTCCAAATAATATCTATCGGTTCGCCGGCAATTAAATTTTCATTTCCATCAGGGGAAATCAAATCAAGTGTAGGAACTTGAGAAATAGTAAACACTCCATTGCTTTCATCTAATGGATCTCCATCTTCACTATCTGAAACTTTAATTTTGCATTGCGAAGAAAAGATATCCGGAATGCTCCATTGATAAGAACCATTGTTTTCAAAATTATTTACTAATTGGTTCCAAGTTAGACCGTTATTAAGTGTATATTCGATTTTAACTTTTTTAATACCTGAAGAATTCCAAGTGATTGCATGTGAAGAGCCACCTTCCCACGATTCGCCACCATCAGGTGAAGTGAGAGTAATAGCTTGAGTAGTTTGACTAGTTATACTAAATACATTATCTGATACATCCCATGGTTCGCTATCTTTTGCGTCATATACTCTTACTTTACATAATTTTGAATTTGCGACAGGGATATTCTTCCATTCATAAAATCCCGTACTTGGATATTTGTCTATAATCGGGATCCATTCATATCCGTTATTAAGAGTGTAGGCAATTTTTACATTTTCAATATTTTCTGATTCCCATTCAATCATCTTATCAGAACCTGAGACTAGTACTTCGCCTCCATTTGGAGCTTTTACTTTTATCTTAGGTTCGGGAAGAATTTCAAAAACCTTTGGACTTTCTACTACCGGCGAACTATCGTCTGCATCTAATAATCTTATTTTTGCTAAGGTTGATGGTGTGTTAGGTACCGGTTCCCAGAAAAAAATACCTGTATTTTTTACCACTTTACCGACGTTACTCCACGTAATTCCATTATTAGGAGTGTACTGAATTATCAATGAATCGACTCCAATACTAAACCATTTAATTTGCTGATTAGAGCCGGCTTCCCAACTTTCTCCGCCTACCGGAGATAATAAAGTTATACTTTGGCTATTGCTTTTAGTTATGCTAAAATTTTGATCTGTTTCATCTGCGGCAGTGCCTGATATTGTAGCGATTCTTAATTTGCATTGATTTGAGATCGTTGTTGGTAAAGGGAACCAAGAATAAACACCGCTATTAAATAAACTATCTGCTACCAAATACCATGATGCCCCATTATCATAAGAAAACTGAATCCTAAGCAATGTTGTAGCGTTTGAAGTCCATTTTATTTCAGCAGAACTTCCCTCTGAGAAAGATTCTCCACCATTAGGTGAAGTGATTTTCATTGTTGTAGTAGTTGTACCTGTTCCTGTATCGGTACCGGTATCGCCATCTTCACTTTCATCTAATTTACAGGAAGTAACTACTAAAACCATAGCAAACATTATTAATAATAATTTTCGCATTTATGCCTCAATGAATAACTTTAAAAGTTACGAAAAATAATACTTTTTATAAATCATAAAATTCTTAATTTATGAGCAAAATTAAAAAAAGTTTTTTATGAGATTAATTTTATTTCTATTAATTACGTTGTTAAATATACCAATTTTATGCCAAACTCTAGTTCTTGAGAATGAGATTAGTATATTTTCTAATGCTACATCTTTTTCCATAGACCCTTTAAAAAATATTTATGTCGCAGAGGGTGATAATAATGAAATTATTAAATTAGATACTACTGGAGTTATACTCAAAAAAATAGGCGGATTCGGCTGGGGCAGTTCATCATTTGATTTCCCCGCTGATATTTTTGCATTTTCACTAAAAATTTATGCAGCAGATAAAAATAACGATAGAATTCAAATATTCGATAAAGACTTAAATTATTTATCAGAATTTAGTACGAAAAGTAAAAAAGAAGAAGATTATTTCTTCCGCCGTCCCTCTTGTATCGCAATTTCTAATCAAGGTGATTTTATTATTCTTGATTCTGATAATAATCGTATTTTAAAATTCGATATGTCTGGCAATTTTAATATGCAAATAGGGGGTTTTGATGCCGGAGATTATTCATTAATTTCTCCAAATTATTTTTGTTTAGATTCTCAAGGGAATTTATATGTAATTGATGGAGATAAGTTAGTAATTTTTGATCCTTTTGGAGCCGGAAAAGCGATTTTATCAATACCGATTATACCAAATCATATCTCATTTACCGGTGAATTATTGATAAATGACAGTTTTAATATTTACAAAATAAATATACAAGACTATTCTCTATCAGAAGTATTAGTAATTCCGGTGCCTGAATCAATTATTGAAACCGAAAAAATCGATAATTCATATTATGTCCTTACAAATAAATCTTTAGCTAAGTATAAAATGATAAATGAATAGAAAAATCGATTTGGTGATTTTATTATTAGTTACAGTTTGGTATAGCGGAATATTTATATACTTATTGATTAAGATTTTCCCTCCACTAATTTTTGCATTTCCGATTGTCAATCATCTCTATTCATTAGTATGCCATCAAAATCCGGCTAAATTAATTCCAATTTATACGGGTCATACTTTAATCTGTGCGAGGTGTACCGGTATTTATTCGGGTATATTTTTTATATCATTGATTTCCTTATTTATTAAAATAAATAATATAAAGTCTAGAAAATTATTTTATACTGCACTAATTATAATATTATTTGATGTACTTATGACTACATTTAAGATATATGAATATTCAAAAATAGTAGCATTTACCACGGGCATTTTTTTTGGTGGTGTAATGTTTTTATATTTCAGGTCAGCATTACAAAAATTATTCAAAATTACGGAAACAAATTGAAGAAATATTTACCATCGATAGTTTCAGGATTTGGAGCAGGAGTATTGCAAATTGTCCCAATATTGAAGGGATTGGCTTGTTGTTTGATAGTCCCAGCAGCTTCTTATGCTGCAGTACTTCTCCATAAAAAATCGAATAAGATTAGTAAAATAGATTATAAGACGGGATTAGTAATCGGACTACTCACCGGTATATTCGCTGCAGTCTTCGGTTCATTTTTTGAAATTATTATTACTTTTATTACCAAACAGAATGACGTTACGGGTTCTTTTAATCAAATACAACAGATGCTTTCAACTCTTCCTATAACGCCTGAACTAAGGCAGGAAGTTCTTGATATGATAGCAGGAGTGAATAATGATATTGCTATGTATGGCTTTTCAACTCTCTACACCATTTCGATTATAATGAATAATTTTATAGTAAATACAATTTTCGGAATGGTAGGAGGATTAATAGCAGTAAAATTTATAGATTCCAAAGAAAAAAGGGATTCTGAATAAAATGGTTACAGCTTTTATATTCTTTGCTCACATAATGTTTATACTCGTAATATTCACAAAAAAATGGCAGGATGAATCTCTTGCAAGTGGATTAACGAATGCTGCATTAATTATAGTTTTATTTGCAGTTGGTTGGTCCATCTCAACTTCATTGATAAAAGTACTGTTTGAACCTAAGGGACTTGGGATGCACTATGATTCGGATGCAATAGCATTAACATTGCTTACGATCACAGAATTCTTTTTTTATAAAATGTATTATAAAGAAAAACCAAAAATTACTGCAACCGAAAAGGGAAAGTAATAATTACAGATTGTTCAATCTGTTTAGCGTTATTAGGGAGGGGTTCAAATCTCCACTGGCGTAATGAATTTATCGCCGCAGATTCTAAACGCGCATCTGCTTTAATCAAAGGCATGATCTTTCCAATTGAGCCGTCAGGCAAAATAGAAAACTTTATTCTAACATCAATTTCTTTAGCCACACCTTCCGGATAAGCAGGCAAAGTATAACTATAAATTCTCCTTATTCCTTTCCCACCGAAATCGATTTCAAATCCAAGACTACCTGCGCCTGCACCTTCAATCCCCTGTCCCGATTGATTTACAAATTCTTCTAAATTCTTTTCATCATTTGTTTTATTATCTTTTTTCTCGTTCTTTTTGTCTTTAGCAATACTGATATTATTATTATCAGTATTTTTGGCTTCGGGGAGTTTAACGTCTTTCTCTTCTTTTTTAGTTTCTAATTCTTTTTTCTTTTCAGGATTAGGATCAATATTATTGACAACTCTCCCCGCTCCACCGGCGAAACCACTTCCAAAACCTACGGTAACATATTCTTCTTCAGATTCACCCGGACTAAAGGTAACGAAGTAAAATATAACCGCAATTATCACATGGATAATTATTGAAATAAAGTATGAATTTTTTTGTGATTGTTCAGAGCTCATTAGAATGATTCTTTTTCGGTTTCAATTGTGAATTTATCTATACCAATACCTTTCGCCACATCGATAATCTTAATTACAAATTCTATACTCACCGTTTTATCTGCTCTTATTATTAAATTTGATTCTTTAGTGCTATTAAGCTGCATTTCCAATTTACCCGGTAAAGTCATAATATTTACTTCCTCAGTACCAAGATAAATTTTTTGAGCATCTGTAACACTGACAACTAATTTAGAAGGAGCAGTTTGCTCATTATTCTTTGCTCCCGGAAGTTTTACTTTCACTCCCGTTTGAATCACAAATTGTGAAGTAAGCAAAAAGAAGATCAGTAAAAGCATCACTATATCTGTCAATGAGGAGAAACTGAACATGCTTAATGGTTTATTTGATGTTTGAAATTTCATTTCATCACCTATAAATCGATTTCGAGTTCTTCATCATCGACCGGGATATCTTTACTCGAATCATCAAGCACATCTAAAAAATCATTTGTAATCAATTCAATTTCACCAACTAGTTTACCAATCTTGGTAAGAAAATAATTATAGAACATCAAGGCTGCAATACCGACAGCAAGTCCATAGGCAGTGGTTAAAAGAGCTTCCCAAATACCGCCGGCGAGATCACTTGGGCTTGCAGAACCGGCTAATGATTCTATTTTCATAAATGCAGAAATCATTCCCGTTACAGTCCCCAAGAAACCAAGCATAGGTGCAACACCCGCTACAGAAGCTAAAATATTTAATCCCTTTTCGAGTTTAGTTACTTCCTGTTGACCTGCACTTTCAATCGCTTCTCGTACTCTTTGATGTCCATACTTATATTTTTTAAGACCTCTTCTGATAATGTTAGAAGCCGGAGATTTTTCTTCCAAACAATAACTTATTGCACCTTGAATATCCTTTTTCTTTAACATTCCTCTAATCCTGACAAGAAAAGCAGGTACGTTGACTTTTGATTTTCTAATAACAATGAATCGGTCGATAATAATAGCGACCCCAATAATTGAACTAATCAAGATAGGATACATTACCCATCCGCCTTTTGCAAACATTTCGATTAAGTTCATACTTCTCCTAATTTTTTAGTTCTGTTTAGATAAAAATGATTTTGCTTCATTTATTGATTTAAAATTCCCTACTCTTACACGATACCAAGTTCCGCCCTTTTCAGGTAGATATGCTTCCATAACAAATGCAATCAACCCTTGTTTTTTTAATCTATCAACTTCTCCGATTGCTTTTGCTTGATTTCGCCATGATGAAACTTGGACATTATAATTGCTTCCATCAAAGAAAATTAAGTTTGCTACTTTTTGATCCTTTGGAGTCTTAGATTCATTTCCCATCTTTTGATCGACTATAGTTTTGGGAGTTTTTTGGGTAACAACTGTATTCCTCTCTTTAGGTTCATTATTAAAATCAGTTCTGTTTTTCGGAATTATAGTAGTATCAATTTTAATTTCCACAGGATCGTCTAATTTCTGTTTAATCTCTAAATTTTCTTTTGTTGGTTTGTTCATAAAGAGGAAATAATAACCAACTCCAACAATTACACTAAATAATATTAACAAACCTATAATAGTTATAATCTTCTTATTATAAATAGGTTCCTTATTACTATTTATTTTGTATTGTTCAGTCTCTGGTCCAATTTGATCTGTATTAGTTGATTCAATACTTTTATTATTATTTCGAAACTGATCATCATAAAATTCTTTTACGGGTTCTTCTTCGCTATCTAATTCTGCGTCTTTGCTAAGGAATTCTTTATCATCGTCTTCATCTTCTTTAATAAAATCCTGCTCCTCTTCATAATCATAATTCTTCTTAATTTCATTAATGTCACTTTCACTCTGTTGAATAGTTTTAGCTAATTTTTCAAAAAGGTCTTCTTTATTATTTTCGATAAATTTTGCTTCATGTTCCGGTTCATTTATAATAAGAGAATCATCATCTTCTTCAAGTTCAGTTTCTAAAGCGATCTCTTTCTTCAGCTCATCGCCCCAATCCCATGTAATAGGATCTTCTTTTTCATTTTCATCAAGTTCTGTTGGTTCAGGAGGAGAATAATTTTCATTATCATCTCGTTCGGCAAGCATGCTTTTTAGAATCTGATCAAATTCATTTTCGTTTTCAGGCGATGAAGAGTCTTCTTCCACTTTAATTATAGAATCAGGATTTGACATTTCCGAAAAATCATTTAATAAATTAATTAAATCTCTATCTGAATTACTCGACTCAAATTCATTTTCCTTATCTTCATCTTCAAGAGTATAATTAAGAAAAGCAGAACTCTCTCCTCGATGTGCATAATTATCATTTACATCCTTTATAATTGCTTTAGATAAATATTCACTGATCCTCTCGCCAAGAGATTTTTTTAGTATAGTTAAAGAAGTATCTGATTCTCCCCCCCATTCATCTTCTTTTTTGAGAGGGATTAATGGTTTGCCTACTCCGAGACTAAATGCAGTATCTTCATCTAATTCATTTTTAGATTTTGGATTTTTTATCTCGAAAGTAATTTTAATGGGATTCTCTGAAATATTATCAATAAAGACAATAGAATTTTCTTTGTTTTCCATTTTAGAGAACTTACCGAAATTTTTAATCTCCAATGATTGATTTTGAGATATGCTCGAGGCAATCTTTTCAATTAGTAAATCTCCTGCCAGATAACGTTCTGAGAAGGAGACTCCAAGAAATTCTACTATTTTATTATAAAATTCAGCTTTTGTCATTTAATATTACCAACGTACAATTACGTTTAGTGAAACACCAAGCGGTTGCTCTAAATAATTCTGCCAATAATAATTATTATTATCAAATAAGTTATTTACACTCGCAGATAACTCAATACTCTCAATCATATAATAATTAAAATGGATTCCAAAATTATGAAAATCTTTCATCTTAAGTAGATTTAATTCTTCAGTGTAATAATCGGAAAGTAATTCATAACTTATTCCTGCAGAGAAGGCTTTCGAGAATTGATAATCATATTTGAGCATTCCTTTTAATTTAGGAGAATAAGGAAGATAAAAGCCATTTTTATCTGTAATTTTATTTATACCGAGATTGGCAGAAAGTCTTCCCATTAAAGGTGAATTGATCATACCTGCAAGCTCGAATGACAATTTATCAACCGAATCTTTTGTTTTAATATCAAACTTACCAAGATTAATTGAGTTTGCAAAATAAGGGAAACTATTAAAACGATTATATGAGCTTTTAAGACTAATATCAATTATGTCTTTTAATTGGAATCGAAGCCCGGCAGATAGACCAAATTTATTTTTTCTAAAAACTCCATTAATTCCCGATGGATCAAAATATCTATTTACAGATAAAAAATCTTTAATGGACAAGAAATCGGATTTACCGGATAATTCAGCAAAAGCAAGAAAACCATCTGCAAACTCAAACCTTGCTAATCCATAAGGCAAGAATGTTGCACCGTCAAAATCGGAATTAATAGTCAAACCTCCTGCAATCGATAGTCTTGTACTCGGGGCAAATTTAATAACGGGAGTTAGACTAATAAACTGATCTGAATAGTTGAGAAAATTATCATCGTATTTTCTTAATTTATAATCAAAATCTCCTCCGATTTGAAAATCGGAATAACGGAAAAAAACATCTCCCCTTCCATTTAATAAGGTTTCCGAAAGTCCAGATTCATTTATTCCAATATTATCTATAGATAATTGGAAATCGAAATTAAGATAATTTTGAAAACGGTTCTCGAATTCAAAATTTATCGTACCCTTGGTTGTCTTTCTTTCAGGATATAAATTACCGGCAGCATAAAAAGAATAAGCATTCCTAAAATATTTACCTCCGATATTGATAATGCTTCCTGGAAGAAAAGAAGATTTCGTATCAAAAAATATCGTATTATTAATTGCGGCACCAGATTCATCATACTTGCTATAGGGTAGATAATCAGTAATTCTACTGCCCCATACCTTACCGGATAATTTAAAATTTTGGATATTTGCGGAAGCAAAAAATTCTCCGTCTGGGAGAACAACATTTCCTCCACCTAGACGAAGCCTGCCTGTAAAATAATCATCGGGAAATTGATATTTATATTTATTACTAAATCCACTCTCTAAACTAAGAAGTGGTACTTCATCAGAAGAAAATTTCGGTATAAAGAATTCTTTATTAACAATTGGAATTAAATCTGCTTTTGACTTAGGTACAGATTGTATATCTACATTACGTTTACCTGTAATAACAAAATCAGGAAGCTCGATTGTTTGATTCTGTTCATTTTGTGAATATAGTTGAGAAAATGAAACGGCAAATAATAATATAAGAACTAATTTTTTCATAAACCTTTTACCTTCAGATTAGCTTCTTTATAATATGGACCGGAATTATGTTTTATCATAACAGCTTTATACATATCACGTGCTTGTTTTTTATCGTTAAGTTTCACATAACAATCTCCGAGGAGGAGAAGCGACTTTGTAAACCATTCATCATAGGCACCAAAAACGGAGCGAACTCTTACTAATGCTGTAATTGATTCTTTATAATCACCTGCATTGAAGAGTGAGAGCCCATATAAGTATTGCGCTTGTGCTCCAATATCATCTAATCTGTTTTCCCCTGCTTCTTTGAATAATAGTCCGGCATTTTCATAATTTTTATTATTTAATTCAATTATACCCAATTCCACTTTTGATTTTGATGCAAAAATATTGCCATCATAATAATTTATTATCTGTGCAAATAGATTATAGGCATCATTTATTTGTCCATTTTTTGAAAGTGTATTTGCTTTGATGAACATCAATTCGGGCAATCGTACAGAATTTGGTTGTGCATTAATAATTTTATCCAAATAACTTATTGCTTCTATATAGTTTTTTTTATTTATGTAAATAGAGGATAGATCTATTACAGCAGAGACAGCTATTTCGCTTTTATTAAAATTGTTAATTACTTTTTTATAAGCTTCGATTGCATCCCCTTCCCTCTTAAGGCTTTGACTGCTTTTAGCAATCCAATAATATGCATTTACAACCAACTTGC
>CALDDL010000020.1 GCA_937936675.1 uncultured bacterium | reverse complement strand
GGTAATGCCTCTTCTTCATCTATGGAAGTCGGACGGAAAGAGATCTTAAAGATTTTACCTTCTTTCGTTCCAGCAAATAGGTCATCTTTATTTGGAGAAGTAACCATTGAGCTAACACCGAATCCGCTCATACCAAGCTGCTGCCATGAAGCACCTTCATCAGTTGTAACGAATACGCCGCTTGTCCATGAACTTGCAAATACTTTATTACTCTTATCGGTTACGAGTGAATAGATATAATTCTGTTGGAGAGGGGATTTCTGCCAGTTAGAACCGTTATCGGTAGAAACATAAACTCCGCCGCCATAGCAGGATGCAATCACAGCATTTTCCGAAACTCCGATTGCCCAGATAGAATTATTTCCGATATTATATTGATACCATCTATCTTCGCCCGCAAATACTTTGAAGATACCGAGACTTCCCGTACCTGCGAATAGATTTCCTTTTTTATCGACTGCTAATGCCTGAACTGCTTTATCGGCTAATTCATTATTATATTCGAACCATGAATCGCCATTATCTATTGATTTAAAAACACCATAGCCCCATGTGCCGGCATAAAGAATAGAACCATCGGTAGCAATAGCTCTTACTTCCTTCTCTTGAAGGGAAGTGAGTTTCCAAGTGGCACCATCATATTTATAAACGCCTTTTTCGGTAGCTGCAAAGAGTACGTTATTATGATATACTAATGACCAAACCCAACCGACATTCATATCATCATTAACGCGTGTCCATGTTTTGCCGCCATCGATGGATTTATTGATTTTTCCGCCGACCGTTCCTGCATAAGTGCCGGAATTATCGAAAGCCATTGTTAGAATAATTTCTCCCGAATTGAATGAGCCGACTTCTTCCCATTGACCGTCTGCTTCGCCTGTACCATTATTTCCTGTATTCGGATTTGCATCGGAATTATTCATAACGAATACAGAGGACGAATTATTGTTGCTTGCATTAGGATCGTTTGTAAGCGAGCCGGTAATCGAGGCAATATTTACAATGGTTTTATTCGATGGAATATTGCCATGGAATGGGAAATAATTAAATTGTCCCTGTCCCACAAGCGATTTACAAATCATCTGTCCGTATTGAACGCCCGATGCAAAATTGATATCTGCATAAGGTGCTAGTACGGAACCTCTAACTTCTATATTATTAATATCTATCGAAGTTGCTTCATAGAAATTATATAGAATGTTATTATATGTAGTGCCGTAGATATCAAGTCCGCCGCTCCAATCCATACCTGTACCGTTTACGTTTACTAAAGCAACAGCACCATTAGGAACGTGAACTTCGAGAGTAAGTGCATCAGATAAATCTTTTCCATCGACCGTGAATACGTTCAGGTGGGGATCGGTTCCGGTTAATTTTAATGTACTCCAAGCTAATTCGCTTGTTCCTGTTGCCGGATAGCTGCTGAGCTTGGTAGAAAGGTTTTCGAGATAAGTTTTTGCAGCTGTAAAATTAATCGGATTATCGTTTCTAAGTTCGCCGTCGATTGAAGTTACATAAAGAGGAAGATTAGTAGTATGTCCATAAACTACATTTCCATTATAAACTCTTCCGCTTGTATAAACTAAATCTCTTCCGACAATTAGAACATCACCGCTATTGGAATTCAATTTATCGCCAACGCTGTAATGAGCTAAATTAGCATCGCGACCAACTGCCACTTTCCCTTCGGTATCGGATGATGGTTGATTAAGATCTTGGATTACAAATAAATTATAATCTTTCGCATCACCGAGATCGAACGCTGCTCCATTAATCTCTTCGCAATCAGCTTTAATGCTTATTGTAAGAGTTGCCTCTCCTGCAAATGATAGATCATTAACTTCCCACACTCCCGTAACATTATTGTATTGACCCTGCGAAACGGTATGTGAAAGATAAGTAATCCCTGCGGGGAGCAAGTCCATAACCTTAACTGCCTTTGAATCACCCGGTCCGAGATTGGTTACCTTTATTGTATAAGTAACATTATCTCCGCATTGCGGATTTGCGATGCTCGAAGTTTTTTCGATCTTAAGATCGGCATCTTTCCCCGGTGGTGGAGGACATACTTCAGGAGTCCAAGATATCTTCCCTTGATATTCTTTGTTGAGTTCATTCTTATTGCAATCGAGTACAGATACAGTATATTGAATCTCGACACGTGTATCTCCGGATCTTACTCCGGGCCATTTTGCAGTTATCTTAAATTCTTTATCACCGCTTATTTCGGTTGTATCTATCTTAGTAGAATTATCCACACTTCCATCATTTGGGAATGCAACTTTCCAAGATTTTACTAAATAACCTTTGCTCGGTTTTGGTGTGATTGTAACTTTTCCATTAATTACAAAATCAACCGGATTATGTTCGCAGACTTCTTTGTTCTTATCAATCTCTAAAGACCATCCATCTGTGCATGGTATAGAGCAATCAACCAAAACGGTGGCAGTTGCTTTATCGGTAACATAAGCCGATCCATCAACAGGATGTGCCTCGGCAGTAACTTCATTTATTAAGTCTCCGCAATCGGATTCTTTTGTAATATATGTTGCCGTAAAGCTTGTTGATTTACCCGGATCGAGTATATCGACATGTTTAATTAAGTAAGGCGATTTCGGATTAATCACTCTATCAAAAATATCAATACCGCCATGGAACTGAATATCACCGCAATTTTCTACTGTGAATGTATATGTGATTTTTGCTCCCGGCTTTACCGTTTTTACATCAGCAGTTTTTGTTATTGTAACGCATGTAAAATAAAATCCAAAATCAATTGTTGTATTATTAGCGCAGTTGATTACTACGGTTACAGCTTCATCTTTAGAAGCATCACTATCCAATAGATCATTATTTCCTTTATCCTTAGGAGATGAATACCACTTTGTTTTTTCGGAATTAAAGAAAACACCATCTGCTTCGTAATTTGATTTAGCTATTTTTACTTTATAAGAGCCATTAGCGAGATTTGGGAATAGATATTTTCCCGCTTCGTCTGTTGTAGAGGTAGCAATTACTTTATCTCCTGAATATAATTCTACGAGAACATTTTTAATTCCGGGTTCGCCGCTATCCTGAATGCCATTGACATTTTTATCGTGCCAAATAAAATCGCCAATACTGCTTTTGCAATCTTCTTTATATATTCCTGCATCCCAAGTAAGGTCATTTTCGCCCGGGCTTAAAGTAGTGCACTCCGTTTTACCGCTTGAAACCTCGGCATCAGAATCTTTTGCTTTATTATCGCCTGCATTTGCAGGGCTAAATAGATATCCTGAAGGGAGTTCAAATTTTACGTAATAATCACCCGGATTAAGATCACTGAATGCATAACCGCCATTTAATGTGGTTTCGGTTGAAGCGATTAATTCATCTTTACAGTTGAATAGATTTACTTTTACTGCACCGAATCCTGCTTCATTATTATCTTGAATGCCATTTTTATTTGCATCAAGCCAAACGAAATCTCCGATTGATGCTTTTACGTTTACGGCTGCACAAATTAAGAAACCGTTATCGGTTTTTCCGTCATCGAAATTTTCATTGATTGCAGTTGC
>CALDDL010000019.1 GCA_937936675.1 uncultured bacterium | reverse complement strand
GGTGTTGTTGCAGGTGGTATTTCCGTAGCTTTATTAACTACATTATTTGGTCTTATAGTAGCTATGATTCTTCAAGTATTTTACAACTATTTTATTTCAAGAATTGATAAAATTGTTGCAGATATGGAAGAAGCATCTATCGAATTAATCGATACATTATATGATCTAAATAAAAATAAAAAATAATTACACAAGAGATTAAACTATGGTTCAAATTAAAAAGAAAAAAAGGCCGGATCCTGAAATTCCTACCAGTTCAATGGCAGATATTTCTTTTTTGCTTTTGCTCTTCTTCCTTGTCTCTACAGTAATTGACGTTGATACAGGTATCGGTATGACATTACCGGAATTTATTCCGGCAGATCAGCAAACAACTGTACCGATTTCCAAAGAGAGATTAGCTGCTCTTTTAATTAATGAGAATGGTGATGTGTTATTGAATAATGAGGTTATTGCTATTCCTCAGATATCAAAGACATTAAAACCACGAATTGAAAGCAAAATAGAACTTCCGGCAAATAAGAAACTAGTAGTTTCAGTAAAAACGGATAGAAAAACAAATTATAACTTATACATTCAAGCTTTAGATCAGGTAAAACTTGCTTATTTTGAAGTTAGGGAAGAGTATGCACAGAGAAAATATGGAAAGCGTACAATCGACTTTAACGAAAAAAGTGAGGAAATAAAAGATATTCGTGAGAAGATTCCGATCACGATCAGTATAGCAGAACCTGAAAAAGTAAAATCATAAAAGGACAAAACAAGATGACATTTAAAAAGAAACGTGCATCTTCCACAGCCGGTATTCCAACATCATCGTTGGCGGATATTGTGTTTATGTTGCTTTTGTTCTTCATGGTTACTACTACTTTACGTGAAGTAGATGTATTAGTTAAGTATAAATTACCTGAAGCAAAGGCAATTGAAAAAATTGAAAACAAACGCTTAGTTTCATACGTTTGGGTTGGTACTGATGGAAGAATCCAAGTAAATGACAGTCTAACCAAATTAGAAGAAATTCAAAAAATTATGTATGCTAAAAGAACTGCACTTCCTAACATTATTGTTTCGTTAAGAATTGATAAGGGTTCTGATATGGGGATAGTTACAGATATTCAACAGGAATTAAGAAAAGCATCCTGTCTTAGAATAAACTATTCTGCTATGATTAAAATATAGCATTTCTTTCTAATAATTATTAAGGCAGGTTGTTTATAAAAATAACCTGCCTTTTTTTTTGATGGAGTTAAGATGAATCTAACAGAAAAAATTAATGCCGATTTAAAAGAGGCAATGAAAAGTGGTGATAAGACGAGACTAGAAACGGTTCGTTCTATCCGTGCAATTATATTGGAGTTTGAAAAGAGCGGTTCGGGGAAAGTACTTACGCCTGAATTGGAGCTAAATCTTCTTACATCAGCGGCAAAGAAAAGGAAAGAATCGATAGAGCAATTTGAAAATGCCGGAAGGACAGAATTAGCAGAAAAAGAAAAAGCTGAACTTGCGATAATTGAAGAATATCTACCCAAAAAACTGTCGAATGAAGAGATATACGATGAGATAAAGAAACTCGCCTCTGAGATTGGGGCAGTATCGAAAATCGACTTTCCTAAATTAATGCCCTTAGCAGCAAAAGAATTAAAAGGGAGAGCTGATGGGAAAGTTATAAAAGAAATTGTAGAAAAAATACTTGGCTGATATTGAATTATTTAGATTATATAATATTTATTTTTCTTGCTCTCGGTTTTTTGCTTGGATTTAAGGATGGATTAGTTCGTAAAATCATCGGTTTAATAGGTTTTATTGTAGCGATTGCTTTAGCTTTTCAATTTTCTGACTATGTAGGAAATTTCTTATCTAAAATTCTAATTCAAGACAAGTATTTAGCAGATATAGTTGCTGGGATATTAATATTTCTTGTTGTGATTCTAATTACAGCAATTCTAAAAAGAGTATTCCATCCGCTCGATAAGGTAAATAGATTTATAAATCAATTTATTGGCGGAATTATTGGAGCTATACAGATCATCTTTTTTGTAAGCGGAATATTTTTATTTATAAATATTCTAGGTATCCCATCGAAAGAAGACCGAAGCAAATCACTTTTATATGACAGAGTACAAAATGTCATCCCCGATACTATAGATCTTATTATTGGAGGAGATTCAAAAGCGACTGATTATATACAACAATTTATAGAAAATAAAGATAAGAACGATTCAACATCGGTGAATGTTGATTCCCTAATCTCAAAATAGAAATTTATGATTGAATTAAATTCACTTGAACAACTGGAATATTTCAAAGTAATAGAAATAATATCCAGATCATGTTATACGGAAAATGGTAAAGAGATTGCGTTTTCATTACTTCCCAAAGAAAACATTTCTGAAATAATATTAAGCGGCGCAAGGATATCAAAGGCAAAGGAAATACTAATTAAAAATGAATTCCCGCCACTCAATTATATACCTGATATTTCCGAAAATTTAGTTAAAAGCAGAATTCAAAATACTTTCCTTAGAGAAGAAGAGATTCTTCAAGTTATATCATTGGCTGAAATTTCAAGAAATGTGTATAGCTTCATGAAGTCAAAAGATGATACCGGACTTTTTAGTGATATCATTAATTCATTATTTATCGATAAAGCATTTGAAAATCTAATTAAAAATAATTTTGATGATAAAGGCAAGATCAAAGACTCCGCATCAGCGAAACTAAAAGAGATTAGAAGAAATATTTATGAGAAGGAAGCAAGTCTAAATAAAGTAATTAATAAATTATTAAAAGAATTTAGTGATTCATTTTTAGTAAGAGACGAGTATGTTACTGTAAGAGATGGACGAATGGTAGTACCGGTAAAGAGTGAGCATAAAAGGCAGATAAAAGGATTTATACATTCAGAATCAGCTTCTGGGCAAACTGTTTATATTGAACCCGCATCAACTTTGGAACTTAATAATGATATTCTATCTCTAAAATTTGAAGAAAAAAGAGAGATAGAAAAAATACTGAAAGTAATCACTTCAAAAATAGGAGAATATTCAGAAGGTCTATTAAAATCTTTAAACAAGATTGGCGAAATAGATTTTATTTTTGCGAATGCAAGATACTCAATTGAAATAAATGGGAATTTCCCTACACTTAAAGAGGATAAACCTTTAGTGATTTATGAAGGACGCCATCCATTATTAATAAAACGAATCGGCTATTCTAAAACGGTTCCCCTCGAATTTAAATTAGATAAAGAAAATGTATTAGTAATCACAGGACCAAACGCTGGCGGTAAAACGGTTGTATTAAAAACAGTCGGTTTATTAATAGCTTTGATTCAATCAGGGATTCATGTTCCGATACATCCCGATTCCAATTTACATCTATTTGGTAATATATTGTTAGATATTGGGGATAATCAATCGATCGAGGATGATCTCAGTACTTTTAGTTCGCATCTATCAAACATCAAACAGATTCTTGAAAAGGCAGATGAGAATAGTTTAGTATTATTAGATGAAGTGGGAACAGGTACGGATCCATTTGAAGGTTCAGCGATTGCTACGGCGGTTCTGGTAAAATTGCAAAAAGAAGGAGCAACTGTATTATCAACTACTCACTCTAGCAATCTAAAAATTCTGGCAAATCAATTAGAAGGATTTCAAAATGCTTCGATGGAATTTGATAAATTAAAATTAAGTCCAACATTCAAGTTTATTCAAGGAGTCCCCGGTTCGAGTTATGCTTTCGAAGTAGCTCAAAGGATTGGCTTCCAAAATGAATTTATTGAATTAGCAAAAAGTTATTTAGATTCATCTAAAATAAAAGTTGAAGAATTTATTACTCAGTTAGAAGAGAAATCTACTATACTAAAGGAGCAGCTAGGTAAATCGGAAATTGAAAATAGCAGATTGAAAGGGTTAGCTAATTTATATCAAACTAAAGTAGAAAAATTAGAACAACAGAAGAAAGAGATTTTAAATAATACAAAGATTAAAGCTGATCTACTTTTAAATGATATAAATAAGAAAGTAGAATCAGCAATAAAAAACATAAAAGAATCTAATGCTTCCAAGGATGTAATCAAAAAAGAGAAGAGTGAAATAGAGCAATTAAAAAAAGAAGCTCTTAAATACAATCAAACAAAATCGGTTCTTGATAAAGAAATTAAGATTAATACTTTCGTAAGATTAAAGAATACCGGCACATCGGGAAAGGTTATTGATATAATTAATAATAAGAAAAGAGCAGTGGTAAATACAGGCAAATTAAATATAACAACTAATATTGAAGACTTAGAAATAATAAAAGAATCAGAAACAAAGACTCAGGTTGAAAAAATAAGAACAGATTATTCACCGGATATTGGCGGATTAAAATTAGACATTCGTGGGAAGAAACCGGAAGAAGCTGAATATGATATAATAAAATTTTTAGATGATTCTTATGCAGCGGAAATAAGCAGAGTAGAAATATTGCATGGTAAAGGAGCCGGTGTATTAAAGGCGATGGTGCAAGAAATTTTGAAAAAGAGTTTTTATGTAAAAAAGTATTATTTTGCACAAGTAGAATTTGGAGGTGAAGGAATAACAATCGTAGAATTTAAGTGAGAATTAATATATTTTAATATTAATCGGAAATAATAATCTTATTTATTTTTTCTAAAATTATAGATATATTTTGACGCTTTAAATAAACCAAATAGGAGGTTGTGTGAAAAAATCTTTAACTGTAATAGCAGTTATCGTAATGTTATGCTCTGCAAGGGTGTTTGCAGGGGGTTTCCAAATTAATGAACATGGCGCAAGAGCTATGTCAATGGCAGGGGCATTCACAGCATTAGCAAATGACCCTTCAGCAATTTATTACAATCCCGCAGGATTAACTCAACTAACCGGCACACGTTTTATGGCTGGTGTTACATTAATTGCACCAAGTGCAAAATTTACAGGTCCAAAACCAATTTCTACAAAAGAATATGAAATGGACAGTCAATTATTCACTCCATTCAATCTTTATGTTACTCAACAATTATCCGATGAATGGTTTGTCGGATTAGGAGTTAACAATCAATATGGTCTTGGAACGAAATGGCAGGATAACTGGGCAGGAAGATATTTAGCCGTAGATACAGAAATCCGCTCATTCTATTTTACTCCGGTAGTAGCTTACAAATTCTCTGAACAATTTTCTGCGAGTGTTGGTTTAACTTATGCTTATGCAGATGTTAAGATAATCAGAAATATGCCATTAGCGGATCCTGTAACAGGAGCTGCAAGACCTGATGGTCAGGTTAAGATGGAAGGTGATGGTTCTGCATTTGGATTCACTGCAGGAATTTTATATAAACCTACAAAAGAATTGTCATTAGGTTTATCATATAGAAGTGAATCTAAATTTGATTTTGAAGGTGATGCTACAACAACACCTGCGACATTAGATTTTGTTCACCCATTAGCCGGAAAGCAATCAATTCCGCTTCCTAATGGTCCAATAAAAGCCCCACTTACCACACCACAGAATGTTACTTTAGGCATTGCTTATGTTGCAAGTGATGTATTAACATTATCGGCTGATTTCCAATATATCGGTTGGTCAAGCTACGATAAATTGGAAGTTACATTTGAAAAATATGATTTAGCTCCGACAGTTCCCGGAAATCAAAATGTTCAGTCGGCTGTTAGAAATTATAAAAATACTTTTATTCTAAGAGGTGGTGCAGAATATAAAGTAAATAATGAATTTACTTTAAGAGGCGGTTTATTATACGATAAGAATCCTGTTGAGGATGCTTATGTTGAACCTACATTACCGGATGCGGATAGAATCGGTTTCAATATTGGTTTTGGATATAAATTCACTGAAAACTTATCAGTAGATGTTTCTTATTTACTTTTAACCTTTGCAGAGAGAGAAATAACAAATTCCAAATTTGGATTTAATGGTACATATCAGAATATGGCACATTTATTCGGATTAAATTTCTCATACAATTTATAATTGTAATTTAGTAAAAAGGGGTTTACATTTAGTAAACCCTTTTTTAATTATATGAAAAGAATAACTATTATATTTGCACTAATTTTTATTACCGGCTGTTCGGCTAATAAAGAAGTCTCACAAAGCGATGAGAAGGATGTATATGTATTTGATTCGCAAAGTACCACGGATACACTTCCTAGCATACCTCAAAAAATAGAAACCGAGCCACAAGTACCCGAAATAGCCTATCAATATATAGTTCAGGTGGGTGCATTTACTACAAAAGAAAGAGCCGAGCAATTCGTAAAAGAAAATAAATCAAAAATCCCGTATGAACTTACCATCTCATTTAGTAAAACGGTTAATCTTTATGTAGTGCAACTACCTTCGGTAGATACAAGAGAAAGTGCCGAATCGCTTCGTAATGAGATATGGAATCTTCCACCTTTTAAGGATGCTTTTATTTTAACAATTCAAAAATGATTTATATAGGAAGAATTTCTTATATTTATTATCAATTATTAATTAATGAGGGTTGGTTATGGCTTTTTCACTAAACAAAATTATGCTAATTGGTAATTTGGGACAGGATGCCGAACATAAGTTTACTACATCTAATGTTTCGGTTACCACATATTCAGTAGCTACAAATAACAGTTATAAGGGAAAGGATGGTCAATGGGTTAATGAAGCCACTTGGCATAATGTAGTCTCTTATAATTTGCCTGATTTTCTAAAAGAAGGTCTTAAGAAAGGGAAAAAAGTATATGTTGAGGGGAGACTTAATAAACGGAAATACAAAAATAAACAAGACCAAGAAATTCATGTAACGGAAGTAATTTCTGAAAAGGTAATTCCTTTAGATAGCAAGGATACTGGTTATGGAAATGATTATGAAAGGGATTCCGGCTCTTCTTCAAGTTCTAATTCTTATGAACCTGATACAAATGATAATTCGTCAGATGTTGACGATCTCCCATTTTAATTATTCATGTTAGGATTTTAATTGGATACTGATTGGTTATATTTTGTAATACTATTTATAATATATTTTTTTTATTTCGTATTCACTGCTTCAGAGAACATACTTAAATCAGGAAATAGTAATTCAACCTCAACGCCGGTAATATTTATGGTTTACCGGCTTTTCAAATTATTATTCTTAGTTATCGCAATCACTTTTATTTTATCCACAGAAAATTATTTTTTCATAAACAGCTTAAATGTCTATAATAAAATTCTCTTAATAATATTAATGGCATTTTCATTTTATTTCATTGAAATATTAGTGATTTCCATTCCTGATACAATAAAGTCAGTTTTCCATAAGGGCATAGTGAAAATTGTTATGATATTTGTTAATGAAAAGAAACCGTATTCAAATGGTAATAATGGAAATATAAAAGATTCCGATAATTATGAAGCTGCAAATGATTCGATAAAGAACGACCAAAAAGAATTGATTTCGGGAGTAGTGGAATTTAATACTTCGATTGTAAGAGAGATTATGACTCCTCGTGTGGATATTACTGCCGTAGATAGGTCAATTTTACTTCAAGACCTAATGGACATAGTAAATATCAAAGGTCATAGCAGAATCCCATTTTATGAAACTAATATTGATAATATTATCGGAATTATATACGCTAAAGATTTGCTTCCATATTTAAAACCGGGATTAAGAGATAAGGAATTTAATATTTTTGATATTGCGCGAGAGCCACTATTTGTTCCGGAAAGTAAACTAATAAAAGATTTGCTTCATGAATTTCAGGATAAAAAGATGCATCTTGCCATTGTGGTTGATGAATTTGGCAGTACAGCAGGTTTAATAACATTAGAGGATATATTAGAAGAAATAGTTGGAGAAATAAGGGATGAATATGACAAAGATGAAATAGAATTCCAAATTACGGGGAATGACAATTATCTTTGTGCGGGTAAATTTACGATCGATTCATTCAATGAATATTTCGGCAAAGATTATTTAATGACGACAGAGGGGTATGATACGGTTGCCGGATTTATAATAAGTCAAGCCGGAGAAATACCTCCAATTAACTATATGTTTGAGTATAATGGTTTTCGTTTCACTGTTTTAGAATTGATTAATAAACGAATTAGCAAAGTAAGAATTGAAGATAATAGGAAAATAAAAGTTTAGGTAAGTATGAAAGACCAAAGGAAAACTGAATTTAAAGTCGGATTAACAATATTTTTAAGCTTAGTTGCACTCTTCTTGATATTAGCTTGGGCAAAAAATATATCATTCACTTCCGATCGAGAAGAGATGAAAGTACGTTTCGATTCAGTCTCCGGATTAGAAGTTGGTGATCCTGTAACGATCAATGGAGTTAGAAAGGGATATGTAAGTGATATTCAATTAAATGAATCTAATGTATTAGTTACTCTTACGGTCGATAGTGAAATAGAATTAAAGGATGACTCAAGGTTCAATGTAGTAATGCTTGATTTGATGGGAGGGAAGAAAGTAGAAATAACACCGGGAAGTTCATCAAACGAAATAGACTTTTCGAAAGTGCAATCCGGTAGTTTTTCAGGTGATATATCAAGTATGATTGCAGGAATCAGTTCTATTCAGAATGATTTAATTAGTGTAGTAAAAGACATTAAATTTTCTTTGAATGCAGTTAATTCTATTATCGGAGATTCTATTTTTACAAATGATCTAAAAGCCACGTTATCAAACACAAATTTAATGGTATTGAATCTTACGAAAGTATTGAATGACAATAAAACAAAGATTAGCTCTTTACTAGATAAAAGCAATAATGCTATTGATAATCTTAATGGTTTTTATTCAGAGAATAAAGATTCGCTAAAAAATGTAATTAAAGAGCTCAATAGTACATTAACAGCATCAAAAAAGATGATAGTAAATCTAGATCAATTTTTGGGAGATATAAAAGAGAGCAAAAATAATATCGGTAAATTGGTGAATGATCCAAAAATATATGAAGATTTACAAATTAGCTTAGAAAATTTAAAAAAACTTACACAATTATTAACAGAACAATTAGAAGGTGAAGGAATTAACGTAGATGCTAACATCAGCATTTTCTAAATATTTTGTTATAATCAGTTTATTACTTTTATCAATAGAAAACTCCATTGCGCAGACAGCTTATGGTTACAATGGAATGGTGGTATCAGCTTCTGAAGAGGCATCTCAAGTTGGTATTGATGTTCTAAAGAAAGGGGGTAATGCAATTGATGCTGCTGTGGCGGTAGGATTTTCTCTTGCTGTAACATATCCTTCTGCGGGTAATTTAGGTGGCGGCGGTTTTATGGTTATTCATCTGGCTGATGGAACAAATACTACATTCGATTTTCGAGAAGTTGCGCCTTCAATCTTATCGGATAAATTATTCCTGGATAATGAAGGAAAAGTTGTTCCAGAGAGAAGCATTAAAACCGTACTCGGCACTGGGGTTCCGGGAACAGTAAAAGGGTTATTAACAGCACTGAAGAAATATGGTACTTTTAATAAAAAAGAGATTCTTTCTCCTGCTATTAACTTAGCAGAGAATGGATTCTCACTTTCATTCAGGCATTCTGAGTCGATCAATTATTTTAATAGTGAATTTAATTCACATCCTTCATCAAAAAAGATATTCACAAAAAACGGTGATAAGTTTTTATTTGGAGATACACTTATTCAAAAAGATCTGGCTAATACTTTAAAGATAATTTCTGAAAAGGGGGAAGATGGATTTTATACCGGAGATATTGCAGATAGATTAGTTCAATTCATTAAAGATAATGGCGGAGTGATCTCAAAAGAGGATTTAGTAAATTATACAGTATTAGAAAAAAATCCGCTTTCTTACGAATACAAAGGATATAAAATAATTTCTATGGCTCCGCCATCCGCAGGCGGGATTGCTCTCATTCAAGCTTTCCAATTGTTCAATAAAATTGATTTTGAGAAAATCAAATGGAACAGCAGCGAATATATTTATTTTTTAGCGGAAGCATTCAAATATATTTATGCTTATAGGAATAAATATTTAGGCGATCCTGATTTTGTAGAAATACCAATTGATTATTTATTATCAGATGAACTTAGTGAAAATATATTTTCCGATATCATAAATAATCGAAGGACTTATAATGAAATAAAAAATGAGGAATTAGGTATATCAGAAAGTCTTGAGACTACTCATTACAGTGTTGTTGATAAAATGGGTAATGCAGTAAGTGTAACATATACTATAAACTCATCTTATGGGAATAAGATAGTTGCCGATGGATTGGGATTTCTATTAAATAATGAGATTGATGATTTCGCATTAAGTTTAGATGCTGTTAATCAATTTGGATTAACCGGAAGTAAAGCAAATCTAATTAAGTCGGGTAAACGAATGTTAAGTTCAATGACTCCGACTATCGTATTAAAAAATGATAAACCATACATTATAGTAGGTTCTCCCGGTGGTTCTACAATTATAACGTCTGTAATTCAAGTCGTATCCAATATTATAAATTATAATATGGGAATTAGGGAAGCAATAACAGTTCCTAGATTCCATCATCAAGGGTTGCCTGATGCTTTAGTATATGAAGAATATGGAATATCACCAGAAACAATTAGTGCCTTAGAGTCAAAGGGATTAATAATTGGGAATAGAGAAGTTTTAGGACGTGTGGAGGGGATTTTATTTGATGAGGCAAAAAGTATATTCACAGGATTATCAGACCCTCGAGGATTTGGTAAAGCAATAGGTTATTAATATGATTAACGGTATTGGAGTTGACATAATTGAAATAGATCGAATCCAAAGAAGTGTAGAAAAGTTTGGAAATTCATTTTTAAATAAAATCTATACAGAAAATGAACTGAAATATTCATTAAGTAAGAAAAATAAATATCAACATTTAGCTGCAAGGTTTGCGGCTAAGGAAGCTATTTTCAAAGCACTCTCCCCGAGTCTTGGAACTAATAATATTACTTGGCAGGAGATTGAAGTTACGAATATGCCAAATGGTATGCCTAAAGTAAAATTATTAGGTCGTTTCGAGAATTTTATAGAACAGAACAAAACTCTCCACGTTTCAATAAGCCATTCAGAGAACTACGTAGTATGTTTTGCGGTTTACAATAACAATATATAAATTTAAAGCATCTATTTAAAAACATTTTCTTATTTTAGTTGTTTAAATAGATTCAATATCTTAGTTAGGTGAAGTTTGAACAAAAATAGAGTAATAATTGCAATGAGCGGAGGTGTGGATTCATCTGTGGCTGCGGCATTGCTAAAAAATGAAGGGTATGATGTAATAGGAATTACGATGAAGACATGGGGATTCATGGAAGTAGGTGGTGCGCCTAAACATGAATCGGGTTGTTGTTCTTTGGATGCTATTTTCGATGCTAAGAATGTTGCTTCAAAATTTGATATCCCTCATTATACAGTTGATTTTACGAAAGCATTTGAAGAAGCGGTTATAGATAATTTTGTGGATGAATATGTAAATGGAAGGACTCCAAATCCATGCGTAATATGTAACAGAAAAATTAAATGGGACGAATTATTAAAGAAAGCAGATTCATTAGATGCTTTTTATGTTGCAACGGGGCATTACGCATCAATTGAGTATAGTGAATCGAAGAATCGATATTGTCTTAAAAATTCAAAAGACGATAAGAAAGATCAGACTTATGCGCTGTGGGGTATTTCTCAAGAATCTCTTAGCCGAACGCTATTTCCTTTAGCAAAATATACGAAAGAAGAAGTAAGGGGATTAGCCGAAAAATTTAATTTAAAGACAGCAAAGAAACCTGATAGCCAGGAGATCTGTTTTGTAGCCGATAATAATTATGAGCGATTTTTAAGAGAGAGAGCACCTGAAATTGTTAGTGGTATCGAAGAGGGTGATTTTATCTATCATGGTGAAAAAGTAGGACGACATAGAGGAATACCATTTTATACTATTGGTCAAAGAAGAGGATTAAATCTTGCTTTTGGAAAGCCCGTTTATGTAAAAAATATCGATGTAATGAACAATATTATTGAATTAGGAGATAAAGAAGAGATTTTAGGTTCATCGGTGATTGCGAACGATCTTAATTATGTAAGTGTGGAAAAAATTGGAATTGGAGCAACAGTTTTTGCAAAGATAAGATATTCTGATAAACCGGCAGAAGCGATTGTAATAGAGGAAAGAAATGATTATATAAAGATACAATTTATTGAGAAAAAGAATGCAATAACGCCCGGGCAATCTTTAGTAATCTATGATGAAAGAGGATATGTCTTATGCGGTGCTATAATCCAAAAGGAGGATTGAATTCGAACACAAAAACTCAGCCGGGATACTTAATGCAAAAGTACTTTTATTAAATCAAAGTTACGAACCATTAACTTTATGTAATGTAAAGAAAGCATTAATCTTATATTTTTTGGGGAAAGTTGATATTGTTTCTTCTAATGCTAGAAAAGCGATTCGTTCGACTAAAAAGGAATATCCTTTTCCATCGGTTATAAGACTGAAGGGATACGTTAATTTACCTTATAAAAAGATAATATTAACGAGAAAAAATATATTAAGAAGAGACGGGCATAAGTGTGGTTATTGCGGAAGATCCGATTTACCTTTAACCATAGATCATATAATTCCAAAATCTAAAGGCGGAACCGACAGTTGGGAAAATCTTGTTAGCGCATGTCTTCCTTGTAATAATAAAAAAGGGGACAGATCATTAGAAGAAGCAAAATTAATATTAAGAATAAATCCATATACACCTAATCACATATTATTTATAAAAAACAACGCGGGACGAATAGATGATTCATGGAAACCTTATCTTTTTCATTAAAAATCTTTATCTTTGCACACTAAAAATTAATTAATCCGGAATATGAAAAAAAGAATATTAAGCGGTATGCGCCCAACGGGCAAGCTTCACATTGGACATTATGTAGGTGCCTTAGAGAATTGGATCAAACTTCAGGATGAATACTCTAACTATCATTTAATTGCCGATTATCATGTATTGACAACGAGTTTGGATACCTCAGAAATATATAATAATTCGATTGAAATGGTAATCGATTGGCTTGCTGCAGGATTAGATGCAGAAAAAGCCCCGATATTCAGACAATCTCAAATTAAAGAGCATACTGAATTATTTTTGATTTTATCGATGTTAATTACGAAAGCGAGATTAGAAAGAAATCCAACATTAAAGGAGCAGGTAAGAGACTTAAATATCGAAAATTTGATTTATGGGCATCTTGGTTATCCTGTTTTACAATCTGCTGATATTATGCTATATAAAGGTGAAGCAGTACCAGTTGGCGATGATCAAGTCCCTCATGTAGAAATTACTAGAGAGATTGCTCGTAAGTTTAATTCACAATATGGTGAAGTATTTCCCGAAGCTGAGCCTTTACTTACAAATTTTGCTCGTTTACCTGGTTTAGATGGACAGGCGAAAATGAGTAAATCCTTAAATAACACAATTTTACTTTCAGATGAGCCTGAAATTGTAAATGCTAAAATGAAAAAAGCAGTAACGGATGTATTAAAAGTAAGAAGAAATGATCCCGGAAGACCTGAGATATGTTTAGTTTTTACTTATCATCAAAAATTCAATCCGACTGAAGTCGATGAAATTGCGGCTAATTGCAGAAGTGGTGCTTTAGGGTGTGTGGAATGCAAAGCGAAATGTTCTGCGAAAATAAATGAATTTCTGGCACCGATTATTGACAGAAGAAAATATTACGAATCAAATTTGGATTTAGTAAAGGATATATTAGTTAATGGTGAAAAGATAGCTCATCAGACTGCTCATGAGACAATGGTGGAAGTAAGAACCAAAATGAAGTTAGGTTAATTTAATGTACAAAATAAAGCTTCAGCATTTTGAAGGTCCTTTAGATTTGTTACTCTTTTTTATTAAGAGGGATGAGTTGGATATTTATGATATTCCGATCTCTCATATAACAAAAGAGTTTATGCAATATTTTCATTTAATTGAACAATTGGATTTAGAGGTTGCAGGAGATTTTATTTTAATGGCGGCTACCTTGATGCAGATTAAGGTGAAGATGTTACTCCCAAAGGAGATTGATTCCAAAGGTGAAGAAATTGATCCTAGAGCTGATCTTGTAAAGGCGTTAATTGAGTATAAAAGATTCAAAGAAGTATCCGAGGAAATGTCTTTCTTGGAAACTAATCAAAGGAAAGTAAATTTTAGAAGCAATTATGAATTTGACGAAAGACAATCTTTTGATAATTACGAAGTGCTATTAAAAAACGTTACTATTTATGATCTAATCAAGGCATTTAAGAAAGCAATGTTAGAAATGCCAAAGCAAGCAATTCATAAAATCGAAAAACCTAATATAACAATTGACGAACAGATGAAATATATTTCTTCAAAATTAGAGGTAAAGAGAGAAATGAATTTTGTTGAATTGATTGGAGCAATAAAAGAAAAAATCCGGATAATTGTTACGTTTATTGCTCTATTAGAGATGGTAAAGATGGGAACAATCGGCTTAAAAGAATCTGATAATTTTAATGACTTTTTAGTCTATGGAATTGATAATGGATAGTACATATAAATCAGTAATTGAATCATTAATATTTGCTTCAGATGAACCGATAAAAGCAGCCGAGATAGTTAATGCCATTAAAGAGATTGATGGGAATGAGGTTGATATTAATAAAAAAGATATAGAAGAGACGGTAAATGAGCTTAATAATAAATATTCATCGAGTGATGCTTCATTTCAGATCTTAAAAATTGCTGATGGATTTATTTTCGGTACAAAGACGAATCATGCAAAATATGTAGGATATTTATCAACCGAAAAAAGCAAAAGGAGATTAAGTTCGGCTGCATTAGAAACTTTAGCAATTATAGCCTATAAGCAACCGATGACAAAGCCTGACCTTGAGACAATCCGTGGTGTAAATTCGGATTATATACTTAATAATTTGTTAGAAAAGAATTTAGTTACAATAAAAGGAAGGGCAGAGACAATAGGAAGGCCGCTTCTTTATGTTACTACGGATGAATTCTTAAAATATTTTGGATTAAATACAATTTCTGATTTACCGAAACCGAGAGAAATCGAAGAAATTATGAAAGATGAAGATTTTCTTGAGCAGAGAAGAAAAATAATGATGAATGATCTCGAAGAGGATATGGAAAAAGAAAATAAGGTGGAAGAGAATGAAAACAAGACTGAATAAATATTTATCTGAATGCGGGTTTGGTTCAAGAAGAAACGTAGAAGAATTTATTTTAGATGCTAGAGTGGAAGTAAATAAAAAAACTATAATTGATTTAGCCACCGTTATTGATGAAGATAAAGATGAAGTTCGTTTAGACGGCGAAATAATCAAGAAGAAACAAAAAGAATATATTCTTCTTTATAAACCTAAAGGATATATCTCATCGACAAAAGATGATAAGGGAAGAAGAACCGTTTTAGACTTAGTAAAGACAAAAAACAGAGTTTTCCCGGTTGGCAGACTTGATTATGATACTACGGGAGTTTTAATCCTTACAAACGACGGAGAATTTACAAATAAAATGACGCATCCGAGTAACGGAATTATAAGGGAATATGTGGCGAAACTAGATAAACCATTAACTGAAGATGACAGAATAAAACTCACGAAAGGTGTTTATATAGATAAGAGGAAAAGCAAATTTGTTTTTGCAAAAATCAGGCGTTCGACTGAAGTGGTAGTGGGCTCGCTCGAGGGGCGTTATCATTTTGTTAAGAACATGTTTTTAGCTCTAGGGTATGATGTAAAGAAATTGGAAAGAAGTAAATTCGGCGAAATTACTCTCGAAGGAATGAATCCCGGAGAATATCGACATCTAACAAAAAGCGAAATAGAGAATGTATCTAAAAAAACTAATTAGTTTAATATTCTTTTTTGCTTTTACGGGTGTTTTTGCGCAGGTGGATTCTTTAAAAGAGGCGCAGAAAGTGCAAGTAAGATATAATCGTGATGAATTAAGGAAAGAATTAGATAAAATATTTTCTGATCCAAGTTTTAATAATTCTTTCTGGGGTGTAATGGTTAAGTCACTAAAAACGGGCGAGACAATATACAGACGAAATTCAGAAAAATTAATGCATCCTGCTTCTATTATCAAATTATTTACAACTGCGGCGGCGTTTGATATTTTAGGAAAAGATTTCAGGTATGAAACCGTATTATTAGCAAATGGTACTATTGAAAAAGGAGTTTTACGAGGGGACTTAATTCTTAAAGGTAGTGGAGATCCGACATTTGCCAATAAATTCTGTGGTGGCGATTCAAAAAAGTTATTTGAATTATGGGCGGATACATTAATAGCAAAGGGTGTTTGGGCAATTGAAGGCAATGTTATTGGGGATGACAGACAGTTTGATAATAATAGATATGGAAAAGGCTGGAATAATGAACTCAACTCTCAATGGTTTTCAGCTCCTTCAGGTGCTATAAGCTTTAATGAGAATATTGTAGAAATAAAAGTATCGCCCACGAAAAGAAATTTTCCGGCGGATATTATAATTTCTCCCAATACTTCTTATGTTGTTATGAACCCGAAAGTTGTTACCGTGGATAAAGAAACTTCGACAGATATTACAACAACCAGAGACTACAATTCAAATGTAATTACTATTACAGGAAGAATAAAAGAGAATTCAAATACTTTTACAGATTATGTATCTATAGATGATCCGACAACATTTACAATGACGGTATTAAAAGAAGTTTTTGAAAATAAAGGGATTAAGATATCAGGCGGAGTTTTTTCGATTAATAATTATTCAAAAAGAATACCGGAAGAGAATTTATTCCCTTTATATAAACATACAAGTATTAGTTTAACAAGTATAATTAATGAGATAAATAAGAATAGCAATAATTTTTTTGCAGAGCAGTTGCTTAGGACTATAGGATTAGAAATTTATAATTTGGGTTCGGCAGAAAATGGAATTAAGGCATTAAGGGAATTATTAGACGAAGCGAATATTAGTCCAGATGATCTAGTAATGGTAGATGGGTCTGGAATATCACTTTTTAACTTGGTCTCGCCTAAACAAATTGTGGCTTTACTTAGTTATATGTATAATTACGGAAATTTTAAAGACTTTAAAGCATCGCTTCCAATTGCCGGAGTTGACGGAACATTGGCTGATAGAATGTCGAATACAATTGCCGAAGGAAAAGTTTTTGCTAAGTCGGGATATAATACTCACGCTTCATCTTTATCTGGTTATATTCGTACTGAGATGGGAGAGCTATTAGCATTTAGTATTTTACTTAACAATTATTTAGTGCCTACAAGTTTAGCAAATTATATACAGGATAATGCCTGTATCAAGATGGTTAATTATAAAAGAAATTAAACGGAGAAAGTGGTGGAAAACAATAGCAATATTACTGATTATAATGTGCTTATCGAAAGAAGAATGGAAGAGCTTTCCGAGCTAAAAAAGATGAATGTGGAACCTTTCGCTTATGAATTCGATATAAATAATAATTCTGAATCTGTAAAAAAGAATTTTGAAAATTTAGAAGGAAAAGATGTAAGTGTAGCCGGGAGAATCATGACGATAAGGAGAATGGGTAAAGCATCATTTGCACATCTTCAAGATTCTAAAGGAAGAATTCAGATTTATTTGAAAAAAGATGAGATTGGGGAAGAGTATGATGTTTTCAAGCTTCTTGATATTGGTGATATTATTGGGGTTGATGGATTTGTTTTTAAAACAAAGACAGGTGAAACATCAGTGCACGTTAAAAAGCTTAAACTTCTCTCAAAATCCCTTAGACCGATACCAATTGCAAAAGAGATTGTAGATGAAAATGGAAACAAAACTATATTTGATCAATTTGCAGATAAAGAATTAAGGTATAGACAGCGTTATGTTGATTTAATTGTAAATCCCGAAGTAAAAGAGGTATTTATTAAAAGGAGCAGAATAATTACTGAAATCAGAAATTATTTAGACAGTAACGGAATAGTGGAAGTAGAAACACCAATACTTCAGCCCTTATACGGAGGTGCTGCCGCTCGTCCTTTTGTAACGCATCACAATGCATTGGATATAGAATTATATTTACGAATAGCCGATGAACTTTATCTTAAGAGATTAATAGTCGGCGGTTTTGAAGGTGTTTATGAAATATCAAAAGATTTTAGAAATGAAGGAATGGATAGAAGTCATAATCCTGAATTTACTATGCTAGAGTTGTATGTTGCTTATAAAGATTATAATTGGATGATGAAATTCGTAGAAGATATGTTTTATTCTATTGCCAATAAGGTATTCAAAGCAAGTACTTTCACAATAGACGGAAAAGAAATTAATTTCACACCTCCATGGCAAAGAATTTCAATGACAGATGAAATACTCAAAGAATCAGGAATTGATGTTCTCAAAGAGGGGAAAGATATATTAATAAAATATCTAAAAGAGAATCATGTTTCTGTTACAGGCGGAGAATCTAAGGGTAAATTAATTGATATGATTTTTGAGATAACTGTCCAGCCAAAAATAATTCAACCTACATTCGTAATTGATTATCCTGTCGAATTATCGCCCTTAGCCAAAAAGCATAGAGAGCGTGAAGGGTTAGTAGAACGATTTGAAGGCTTTGTTCTAGGAAGAGAAATATGTAATGCCTTCTCGGAATTAAATGATCCGATCGATCAAAAAAATAGATTTGAGGATCAATCTAAGATGAGAGACGAAGGAGATGACGAAGCTCATCAGATAGATGAAGATTTTGTAAGAGCATTAGAATACGGCTTACCGCCTACGGCTGGTCTCGGAGTAGGTATTGATCGATTAGTTATGTTATTTACAAATCAACCGTCAATCAGAGACGTAATATTATTTCCACAAATGAAACCGGAAGTTAAATAAAATGTTTTTAGATGAATTAAATAAAGAGATAAAAATTTTCCCTTATAAAGGAATGAAACCAAAAATAGATGAATCCGTTTTTCTTGCATCGGGAGTTAAAGTAATTGGTGATGTAGAAATTGGAGAAAATTCGAGTGTTTGGTATAATTCTGTCTTGAGGGGAGATGTTAATTATATAAAAATCGGGAAATACAGTAATATCCAGGATTTAAGCATGTGTCATGTAACTAATGGTAAGTACCCATTAAATATTGGTGATAATGTAACAGTGGGGCATAGTGTTACTTTACATGGATGTACGGTTGAAGATAATTGTTTAATCGGTATGGGGGCAGTTATTTTGGATAATGCAATAGTAAGGAAAAATTCTTTAGTAGCGGCAGGTTCGGTTGTAAAGCCAAATTTTGAAGTACCTTCGGGAAAACTAGTAGCCGGAATTCCAGCTAAAGTTGTAAGGGACTTAACTGAAGAAGAGATTCAAGATATTGCAGATTCCGCAGTTAGATATTATAAATATACTCTTGAGACAATAGAATCGTTAAAGAATGACTAAGATCGATCTTTTCAATGAAACAGAATTTCTGATTGTAAAAAAGGATATTACGGAAATTATTCGTATAATAACTAAAGAATTAAATATTAAGAAATATCATTTTGCATGTAGTTTTGTTTCACAAGAAACGATATTAGCTATAAACAAAAAGCATTTAAATCACGACTATTATACAGATATAATTACCTTTAACTATGGTAATGAAAATGGTAAATTAGAAGCAGAGTTTTATATTTCACCTGAAGAGGCGAATACAAACAGCAAAAAATTTAAAGTTGAATTAAAATCGGAATTAATTAGATTAGTTATACATGGTGTTTTGCATTGTATCGGATTCAATGATAAAACGAAAAAAGAACAAAAAGAAATGAGAATGAAAGAGAACGAATTAATAAATATTATTCCAAACGACTTAAAGGTTATTGCTTAATGACTACAAAAATTGTGGAAGCACTAGCTAAAATATTAGAAGGATTAAAAAATAATTCATCTTACGAAGATTTAAGTAAAAGTTTGACTAATAGTAAAGAATTTGATCAAAAGACAATAAGTATTGCATTTAGTTTGATATTCGATAAGATATTAAGCAAGAAAAATAACAAGATAAAGAAAAACAAAAACAAGAAGGAAAATACGAGAGTATTTACCGAAGAGGAAGTATATTTATTAGGAATAGAGAATGCAGATTATTTAATGCATTTAATAAATGTAGAATTAATTGATAATACAGATTTAGAAATGATATTAGATCAGATGAGTATGTTCCCCGAGCATCTATTTACTAAGAACGATATAAATTGGTTCATATTGTTGTCATTAGTAAATTTTGATCAGGAGATGCTTCCCGGAAGCAGAGTTTTATTATTCACTTCTGATACAATAAACTGAAAAAGGATTATAAATGGCAAAAAATTTGATTTTGGTGGAATCACCCTCCAAGGCAAAAACAATAAATAAATATTTGGGTAGAAATTATACTGTTGAAGCGACAGTAGGTCATTTAAGAAATTTACCAAAGACAAAGCTTGGTATTGATACAGAAAATGGATTTAAGCCGACTTTATTAAATATTAGGGGCAAAGGGGATTTAATAAAGCGGATAAAGAATTTATCTACAAAAGCGACCAATATATTTATTGCGACCGATCCGGACCGAGAAGGGGAAGCTATTGCTCAGGATATTTTGGATCTAATTGAATCATCGACAGATGCAAACATTAAGAGAGTTCTTTTTAATGAGATAACTAAAAAGACGGTGAATGAAGCATTAAATAGCCCTATAGATATTGACAATAAATTAGTAGCATCTCAAAGAGCTCGCAGAGCGATGGATAGAATAATTGGATATAAAATTAGTCCATTTCTTTGGAAATCGATTCTCGATTCTTATGAAGCTCTCTCGGCTGGAAGAGTGCAATCGGTAGCACTTAGATTAATTTGCGAGAGAGAGGAAGAGATTTTAAGTTTTTTACCGATTGAATATTGGTCATTAGTTGGAAATTTTGAGACTGAAGATAAAAAAGAATTTAGTGCTAAACTCTTTGAGATTGATGGAAGGGCAATTCGTACTTCACCAAAGGCAAATATGACCGAAGAAGAGAAAGCCGAATTCTCAAAAGATTTTTATTTAATTGATTCGGCAGAAATAGCAGCGAAGTTATATGAAGATGTTAAAGAGAAAGATAATTTTGAAATATCCGATATAAGTAAGAAAGAATCGAAAAGAAATCCATTCCCACCATTTATTACGAGTACTCTTCAAGTGGAAGCATCGCGAAAATTACGTTACCGTCCAAGAAAGACGATGCAATTAGCACAGAATTTATATGAAGGAATTGATCTTGGGAGTGAAGGAACGACTGGTTTAATTACTTATATGAGAACCGATTCGACAAGATTGAATGAAGATATAGTTTCTGATGCGCGTAATTTTATTAAATCGAAATATGGGGAAAAATATCTTCCGGGTACAGCAAAGAAATATGATTCTTCAAAAAAGAAGAATGTTCAAGATGCGCATGAAGCCATACGACCGACATCATTAAAATACACTCCTGAATTTGTTAAAGAATTTTTAAGTGATGATCAGAATAAATTATATGAATTAATCTGGAAGAGATTTGTGGCTTCGCAGATGGAGCCGGCACAAATCGAGACTACTACAGTATCGGTAAAAGCTGACGAATATTTATTCAAGACATCGGGTTCTGCAATTAAATTTGATGGATTTCTTGCTCTTTATGACGAAAGTACCGAAGAGAAGGACAATGGGGAATCAAATGGTGCAATCGGTAATATTCCTTATGGTTTAGAGCCACAACAGAAACTGTCATTATTAGATTTAATTAAGAATCAACATTTTACAAAACCGCCGCCACGATTTTCAGAAAGCTCATTAATAAAAGAATTAGAGAGTAACGGAATTGGAAGACCAAGTACTTATGCTTCTATTATAAGTACGATAAATGACAGAAAATATATAGACCAGATTGAAAGGAAAATTCATCCTACTAAGCTTGGTAAAAAAGTAAATGAAATACTAGTTAAGAATTTTTCTGGTCTTTTTAATGTTAGTTTTACTGCTAAGATGGAAGAGGAACTGGATCAAATTGCCGAAGGAGAAAATACTTACGAAGATGTAATGAATGATTTCTACAATCCTTTTACGAGTCAATTAAAGGAAGTAGAAGAAAATATGGAAAAGATTATATGCGATAAATGCGGCGCTGAGATGGAATTTAAAGTGGGGAGATTCGGAAGATTTTTGGCATGTAGTAATTATCCGGAATGTAAAAACATTCGCTCTTTAAAAGAGCAGAGCGGAAAATCGGAGCCGGAATACACGGGTGAATTATGCCCCAAATGTAATTCTAAAACTGTATATCGCGATAGCAAGTTCGGCAGATTTATAGGATGCGAAAAATATCCCGATTGTGATTTTACCAAAGTAATTTCTTCAGGAATCAAATGTCCAAAATGTTCTGAAGGTGATGTTGTAATTAAAAGGACAAAGAAACGAAAAATATTTTATGGCTGTTCAAGGTATCCCGAATGTGAATATGCAAGTTGGACTATGCCGAAGGCAGATGCCGAACCGGAAGTGAAGAATGAAGTTGCCGATGATGATGATCAATATGTATGAAAATGCTCTTTATAAATGAATTATCAGATCTATTTTTCGATCAGTTAAAAAATATCGAGAGACTTTCTAGAAATACACTAGAGAGTTATAAGAGAGATATTGATAAATTCATAAACTTTCTCAATGAGAAAAATTCATTAAAAGTGGATGAAATTAAGGAGAGACATATTCGTCTTTTCCTCATGGAATTAAATAATGATAAGTTATCTCGTACATCGATTTCGAGGCATCTATCTACTTTAAGAAAACTTTTCAAATTTTTTATAATTAATGACTATATAGAAAAAAACCCTATCGAGAATATTTCTAATCCTAAGAGTAAGAGAAAGCTACCGGAAACTCTTTTATTTGACTCTTACGAAGAAATTTTTAGATTTATAGATGGGAAATATGATTTTAAGGAAAGAAAGAGAATAAAAGTAATTTTTGAACTTTTATATGGGTGTGGGTTGCGCGTATCGGAACTTTGCATGCTAGATAATGGTAATATCGATATGATTAAGAAATCTATTCGAGTATTCGGTAAAGGTTCAAAAACCAGAATTGTACCTATTGGAGACAAGTCAATTTTAGTATTAGAGGATTATATAAAAGCATACAATCCAACCGGAAGAATAAATCCATTTTTAACTGATAAAAAAGGGGAGAGAACCGATCGACAACAGATTTACTATTTAGTTAATAAGATTTTATCTAATGTTTCAGATATTAAGAAAAAGAGTCCACACGTATTAAGGCATGCGGCTGCAACACACATGTTAGATCGTGAAGCAGATTTAATTGCCATAAAAGAATTTTTGGGTCATGAGAATCTTTCTACTACTCAAATTTATACTCATGTTAGTATTGAAAAATTAAAAAAATCTTACAAAAAAGCTCATCCTAAATCATAAAGGAGTTATTATGAACATTCAAATCACTTCACGTAAGTTCAAAGCTAAAGATTCATTAAAAGATTTCATCACCGAGAACATAAAATCGTTTGAGCGGTTTAATGATGACATTTTAGATGTAAATGTAGTTTTGAGCTTTACTCATCAAAAAGATAGCATTAAGAATGTAGAAATCAATCTTCATCTTCCGGGTAAAGTATTGGCAGTATCTACTGAATCAGATGACTTTTATAAAGCAATTAATGACGCTTGCGACAAAATGGTAATTCAGTTAAAGAAAACGAAAACGAAGAAGATAGCTCTAAAAAGATGATAAACATTACCGAGAAGAATATTACTCGTAAAGAAGATATTACAGTGGATTTCTTCTATAATATTGCTAAAGATATGTTCAAATTAAAGCTTCATAATAAGAAAGTGGGATTTGAACGATTAATCAACGATCATAATGTTCATAGACCCGGACTAGCATTAGCCGGGTTTGTGGATTTATATACTTATAATCGTGTTCAAGTTTTTGGCAATACTGAGATGAGATACTTAAAGCAATTGAAGAAGCCGCAGCTAAAAAAATCGTTAGAAAATATTTTTAAGTTTGAAATCCCCTGTTTAATCCTTACCGATAACAATAAACCATTACCAGAAATGATAGAAATGGGCAATAGATATAAGATACCCATTTTTGGATCGTCATTTTCCACCACCAAACTTGTTTTTTTGGTTAGTGATCTTCTTGATGATCAATTCGCTCCTAGATTGACGGTACATGGTTCACTAGTTGATGTATATGGAGTAGGATTACTTTTTATTGGGAAATCAGGAGTGGGTAAAAGTGAAGTAGCATTAGACCTTATCGAACGGGGACATCGTCTTGTGGCGGATGATGTAGTAGTGCTTACAAAGAAAGGCGAAGGGATATTAATGGGTGCCGGTACGGAGTTAGTAAAGCATTTTATGGAAATTAGAGGTGTCGGAATTATTGATATAAAAAGTACATTTGGAGTAAGAGCAATTAGATTCCAAAAAAGATTAGAAATTATTGTAGAATTAGAAGTATGGGACGAAAAATCGGAATATACACGAACTGGTTTAGTAGAGCAATATCAATCACTATTGGATGTGGATATTCAATATGTAAAATTGCCGATATTACCGGGTAAAAATATCACAGTAATTTCTGAAGTCATAGCACTAAACTATTTACTGAAGCATTATGGTTTTGATGCTGCAAAAGTAATGCAAAATAGATTATTAGATCGTTTACAAAATAAAAATGGAGGAGAGAATAGGTCGGTTAATTATTTCGAGCATGATTTTGAGTGATTTGTAAAAAAGATTACTTGACTGATGTAAAAGCATTTATTATCTTCGCACCTTAGAATCCTATGAAAAAATATTATTATTTCTCGAAATCGAAATTGAAGTTCGTAGAGATACGCAATTTTTACAGAAAATTCGTATTTCTAGTACTATTCTTTTCAGTGATAGCTTCATTTTTCTTATTTGGGTCATTTCTTGTATTAAATGAAATGGTCAATCCGGATATTGAAGTAAAATCGCTAAAAAAGAAGAATGAACAACTATTATCTAATTTTAAGCAATTAGCGGAAAAATATAAATCTCTTGATGAAAAAATAAATTCTTTAAAGGAAACCGGAAAAGATTTAAGATTAGCAACAAATCTTGATCCTATACCTTATGAAGATTTTGATTTTGGCAAGGGTGGTAACATAATATCTAGTTATGATTTTACTAAAGGGGAACAGCTATCCGGGTTTGTAAATGATTTGAATAGTTATGTATCCGAAATTTCCACTAAGATAAAGACTGAAAGTGACAGTTATAAAGAGATATCGACTTCGCTAAAGACAAATGAAGCGATGTATGATAATCTTCCGGCAATAAAACCAGCCGAAGGAATTCTTACGGACGGATTTGGAATGCGATTTCATCCGATACTTAAGATAACCAGAATGCATAATGGAGTTGATATTATATGCGATATTGGCACAAAGGTTTATGCAACGGGTGGTGGAACGGTTGATTTTGCAGGAAGGCGAGGCGGTTATGGTCTTACTCTTGAAATTGATCATGGCTTTGGATATAGAACGATATTTGGACATCTTTCTGATATCAAGGTAAAGGTTGGTCAAAAAGTTACAAGAGGGGATTTAGTTGCTTTCTCGGGCAATTCCGGTAAATTAAGTACAGGTCCTCATTGTCATTATGAAGTTAGGCATAATGGAATTCCTCTAAATCCTATGAATTTCATTTTTGAAGATGTAGATCTGTTTGAAATTGTAAAAAAATAAAATTAAGGGAGAGAAAATATATGATTTGGACCGTCGAACTCGCATCTTATCTAGATGACGCTCCTTGGCCGGCAACAAAAGAAGAACTATACGATTATGCAGAACGGATCGGTGCTCCTTTAGAAGTTCTTGAGAATCTACAAGAATTAGAAGATTCAGAAGAACCTTATGAATCGATTGAAGATATATGGCCCGACTATCCAAGTGATGAAGACTTTTTTTATAGTGATGATGACGAATATAGAAACTGATAATTTGTATGTCTGATTTTTTCAATAAAATTATTGGTCAAAAGAAATCGAAATTAGTATTAACTAAATTGATAAATTCAAGGCGTGTTCCACACGCCTTTATTTTTTCCGGTTCTAAAGGAATTGGCAAATTTTTTACGGCAATTGAATTTGCAAAGCTTATCAATCAAAATGACCCTGCTACGCAATCTCAAATAAATTCATTATCTGAACCATTTGTAAAATATGTATTTGCCCTTCCACGAGGCAAAAGTGAATCGGGAGATGATGGTCCTTTCGATAAATTACCTAAAAGTACTATTGAATCAATTCAGAGCGAAATTAAAGAAAAGACCAATAATCCATATTATTTCCTTAAAATCGAAAATGCCAATACAATAAAGATATCGAGCATTAGAGACATTATTCGTTTTCTGAATATCTATTATCAACCTGAGATAAAGAGATTTGTAATCATCGATGATGCACATCTTTTGAACGAGGAATCGCAAAACTCATTATTAAAATCGTTAGAAGAACCTCCGGAGAATGTTTATTTTATTCTTATTACTGATAAAATTGAGAATTTATTAAAAACTATTCACTCAAGATCATTTGTAATTAATTTTGAGAATTTATTAGAAGATGAATTAGTGGAAGTGTTAAAGAAATATTTCGAAATAGAGGGAGTATTGGCTTCAAGGGTAGCAAAATTCAGCAATGGTTCGGTATATAAAGCAGTGAAACTTCTGGAGATGGAATTTGAAACACTTTCAGAGAAAGCTATCGATTTTGCTCGATTTTCTGTAATGAAAAAATATTCATCGGCGTTGGCAATTATAAATGAGATAAATGATAAATATGACACCACAGGAGTCAAGCTATTTATTGATCTCGTGAATATGTGGTTTTTGGATACTAGTAAAGAAAAATGTTCGGAGTTAAAAGATTTTTATTATATTGGAAAGGAGGAATCTATTTCTAAATTTAATAAAAGATTCCCTAAGGCAAAGCAAGAAGATATTATAGAGAACTTGAATAAATACAGCAATTATTTCGACAGAAATCTCAACTTGAATATAATATCTCTTAGTCTTATATTTGAAATAGCAGCAATTGAGTTAGGAGAATAGTTGTGTTTAATATAGATTTAAGTTTTATAGCGGATAGTTGTGTAAAAGATAATAACACTCAGGAGTATGAATTAAAATGTAATTCATGCTATCAAGAAAATATAGTATCATCGTTGGAGTGTAAACACAACGGTGAACATAACTGCATACTTCCAATAGCCAATTCAGACTCAAGAGTTCCCGAAGATAAAAGAAACATAATGGAGATAGCCGCCGATGGGTTATTATCTTCATGTTTTGTGGAAGTTGCAGTGGAGCAAACAGAATGCCTTCCGGGTGATTTAGTAGTAATTTCAGAAGATGATTTCCATGAGGTAGCGCAGATTAAGCTTATTGGGCGTCTTGTAGCGCTTAAGAGGCAATATTTTGGTATGATTGATGAGAAACTACCTGTTCTCGTTAGAAAAGCCTCTGAGGACGATATTCAAAAGATCGGACGGAATAAAATAGATGAAGAAAAAGCTGCTTCATTATTCAAGGAGATTACAAAACGAAGTAACTTGGAGATGAAATTGGTGGGAACTCATTATCAATTTGATAGGAAACGCCTTTTCTTTTATTATACAGCCGATGGAAGAATCGATTTTAGAGAATTAGCAAAGGAATTAGCTTCGGTCTTTAAAACAAGAATTGAGCTAAGGCAAATCGGTGTAAGAGATGAAGCTAAGAAAGTTGGTGGAGTCGGAACATGCGGGCGAGAGTTTTGCTGTTCATCGTTTCTTGGCAATTTTAAGAAGATAACAACACAACTGGCAAATGAACAGAATTTAGTTACATCGATGGGCAAATTAAGTGGTCCATGCGGTAAACTCAAATGCTGCTTATCATTTGAATTTGAAGAATCCAATTAAGAAAGGGGAGTCATGATCTCAAAAGTTGCCGTAATAGGTGCGGGAACAATGGGTAATGGAATTGCTCATGTTTTTGCTCAAAATGGATTTATTGTCTATTTATGCGATTTAAATCCCGATTTACTCAAAAAAGGGATTGAAACTATATCAAAGAATTTAGATCGCCAGATCAAAAAAGAAATTATTAAAGATTCAGATAAAAAAAACACTTTAGAAAATATTCATCTGCTCACTAAATTATCGGAAATACCAACTGACGTTGAGCTAGTAGTCGAAGCAATTTTTGAGAATAAGGATGTTAAATTCAATTTATTTAGAGAACTTGAAGCACATATAAATAAAGATGCGATATTTGCATCTAATACATCCGCTATATCAATAACCGAATTAAGTGAAGTTTCGAGACCCCAGAAGTTCATAGGAATGCACTTTATGAATCCTGTACCGGTAATGAAACTAGTAGAGATAATCAGAGGTTATTCAACAACAGACTCTACCTATCAAACGATAAAAGAACTCACCGAAAGACTCGGCAAAGAACCGGTAGAGGTTTATGACTATCCGGGATTCGTTTCTAATCGTGTGCTAATGCCAATGATAAACGAAGCCATATTTTGTTTATTTGAAGGAGTAGCTTCGGCTAAGGATATCGATTCTGTGATGAAGTTGGGAATGAATCAGCCGATGGGACCACTTGAATTAGCAGATTTCATAGGACTTGATGTATGTCTTGCTATCATGGATGTTTTATATACGGGATTTGATGATAGTAAATATAGACCATGTCCATTGCTTAAAAAGATGGTAGCAGCGAAGAAATTAGGAAGAAAAACCGGCGAAGGGTTCTATAAATATTCTACATAATGTATATTATGTAAACTAGGTTAATTCTTTTTAGAAAGCACCTGTAAACTTCAAATAGATGAATATAACGCCTCCAATAAGCAATAACCAATATATTGGTGACTTCACTTTCCTTTTATGAGCTCGGTTTCTATTGAATCCTAATCTTTGTCTTCGTTTAAGTTCAGGATCTTTTTCGGGATCATAAAATCTGGGTACATAATTGAACCCTTTCGGTTTTATCGTCTTAAAAAACATTTTAGTTATATACCTTAATTTTTTTCTTATTTATTACTACGCTTAATTTAATACATTTATCTGAAAGAATTTCTCCGTCAGCATGAATATATACAGGTTTATCCAGAATTAGTTCCAAATTTGTGCCTGTGTAAAAAGATACTTCAGGTACTTTTTCTAAAGTATTAATTAAAGCTTTAGGTAATTCCTTTAATAAACGTAATTTAGAAACCGGATTAATAATAGTGAAATCGAATAGATCATCATCAATTTGTGCTTTTGGAGTCAAATAAAAGCCACCACCACTTGTTTTTCCGTTACCGACTGTAATTAGTATAGCATCTGAATTAAATTGCTTATTATCGATTTTCAGTGATGCATTAAAGGAGGTCAAAGATTTTACAGCTTTAAGAACAGAAAGAATATAATTTAGAATACCCGGTAAAACTTTTTGAGTATTATTTAAGTAAGCGACCTTAGCATCAAAACCGATTCCTAAGCTATTTATAAACTGAAATGTTCTAGGCTCATCCCTTCCTTGCTCCCAAATTTTGACTTCTCCAGTATTAATCTCGGTGATTGAATCTAAATTAATACTATGAATTAATTTTTGAATATCATTCTTGAGATTTTTTGTGTAATTGAGATTTTTAGAAAAGTCATTTCCCGAGCCAACTGGGATAATGCCTAAAATTCTATCATCTAATAACTGCCAATTCTGAATAAAATTATTTAGAGTGCCATCTCCACCGATAATAAAAAAATTGTAGTCTTTATATCTATCATCTAAGAGCAGTTCCTTAGCATGTTCAAGATATTTAGAAGTTTCAATGACATGCTCTATATTGTTATCCCGAAATAAGTTACCTACGAATTCTAATTCTCTAATTGAAGTACCGTTTCTAGCTTTCGGATTTATAAACAGGACAAATTTTTTGGATTTTTTCAATTTACGATAGCATCAATAATAGTTTTAGGATCGAAGAATTGAAGATCATTAATCCCCTCTCCGACACCAATGAAGCGAATCGGAAGATTTTTATCGGATACGATTTTAAATAATACTCCACCTTTAGCAGTTCCGTCAAGTTTGGTAATCACTAATCCGCTCAATTTTGTGAATTTTTCAAACTCTGTGGCTTGAACTATTGCATTTTGACCTGTATTTCCATCGAGGACGAGAAATACTTCATGCGGAGCATCCGGTAAAAGCTTTTGGGATACTTTGAAGATTTTTTGTAGTTCGAACATGAGGTCATTTTTAGTATGTAGTCTTCCGGCTGTATCGATAAGGACAACATCATAATTGTTAGAAATTGCTTTTGAGATTGTATCAAAAACGACCGAAGAAGGGTCTTTAGATATTCCGGATACAATTTCGACATCAGCTCTTTTTGCCCAGATATCTAATTGTTCATTTGCGGCAGCTCTAAAGGTATCCGCAGAGCCGATAATTACCTTCAAATTCTCGTCTTTCAATATTTTTGCTAATTTACCGACAGTTGTAGTTTTCCCTGCTCCATTAATTCCAACTATCAAAAAGACATAAGGTTTTTTTGATTTTACTTTATCTAAGAAATACTCTGCATTGTGTTCTTTTGGGAAAATTGCCATTAATTCTTGTTTAAGTATCTCTTTTATATTTTCGATAGACCTATTTTTATCATTTTTTAATTCAGAGCGGATTTTATCTATAATTTTAGCTGTTAATGCATAGCCGATATCGGAGGAAATAAGGATTTCCTCTAATTCCTCGATTGTCGATTCATCAATAATGGCTTTACCGGTAATTACTTCCGAAATCCTACCGATTATTTTATTATGGGTAGTTTGAAGTCCATCTTTTATCTTTTTAAAATTAATTTTTTCTAAAAATCCCATTTTTACCCCAATTTATAGACTCCATTCCTCTAATTCCATAGCCAATAACCGAAGCGATGCTAAGTACTATTGTAGTATAGTACATAAAAACGAAAGGAAAATTATTTTTTCCAGCGCCAAGTACGATAATAATTATAAAAATTCCTATCGTAAAGACAGTAATTTTGCCCAGCATATTTGAAGGGAGAACTTTTTTAATTTTATTTTGGACAAATATTCCACCGAAGAAGATTAATATGTCTCTAGAGAGAAAAATAATTAATGATTCTATAGGCAGTAAATTTTGTCTGAATAATTGAATAACTAAAAGAATTACAAAAACTTTATCTGCAAGCGGATCAATAATTTTCCCCATCTCGGTAATTTGATTATATTTTCTTGCTAAGTAACCATCGAGAATATCGCTAAGATATGCCACCGCCAAAATCGAAAAAACTATCCAGCGAAGTTCAGAATTAACAACTAAAGAATTATTTAAAAGAAAATAAGTCGGAATTGCCAGAAGCAATCTAAATAGACTTACCAGATTTGACGCTGTTTTAATTTCATTAAAATTAATCATCGTATTCATCTTTTGTAATTTCCATATTTACTTTAACCGGATAAATACCCGAGAAGCAAGCGGTGCAAAATTCAGACGGTTCATGGTCAATCATTGCATCGAGTAATTCATCATTAGTAAGATATTCCAATGAATCAGCTTCCATATACTCTCTGATTTTTTCTACATCATTATCATATTTATTTGCAATTAGTTCTTCTTTTGAGGGGAAATCCATTCCATAATAGCATGGGCTAATAATCGTTGGAGAAGATATTCTTACGTGGATCGATTTTGGGTTAGCTTCGCGGAGTAACCTAATTAATTGTTTAGAAGTAGTTCCTCTTACAATAGAATCATCTACTAGGACAATAGTTTTACCTTCGAGAACACCTTTTACGATATTAAATTTGATTTTTACACCTACTTCTCTTTTCTTTTGTGAAGGTGTGATAAAAGTTCTTCCTATATAATGGCTTCGGATTAATCCAAGTTCATATTTAGATTCGATTCCCATTTTTTTCAATTGATTTTGATAACCGAGAGCTGCCGTATTGGAGCTATCGGGAACGGAGATTACAACTACCTTATCTCCATCGGGGTCAGTAACCGGATGATTTTGAGCAAGTACTTTCCCTAATTTACGGCGAAGCTTATCGACATTGACTCCGAAAACTTTGCTATCGGGTCTTGAAAAATAGATATATTCAAAAACGCAATGCTTATATTCTAATTTTGATTCAGGAAGAAAGGAATTAACAACGACCTGATTCGATTTATCATATTCAATAGAAACAATCTCTCCGGGTTCGATATCTCTGATATATTCGGCAGAATTAATATCGAGAGCACAAGTCTCGGAAGTAATTATATAAGAACCGTTTATTTTCCCAAGACACATTGGTCTGAAGCCATAAGGGTCCCTAGCTCCGAATAATTTATCATCAGTCAAAATTACTAAGCTATATGAACCTTCAAGAAAAGAGAGAGCTTCTTTAATCTGTTCAATTTGAGTAGTTTTTTGAGATTTTGCAATTAAGTGAAGAATCACTTCTGTATCGCTAGTAGTTTGGAAAAGAGAGCCTTCATTGACCAATTTTTTTCTTAATTGTTTAGCATTAGTTAAGTTACCATTATGAGCGATTGCAAGATTTCCCATTCTATAATTTACCATGAAGGGTTGAATATTTTTAGTAGAATCAGCCGATCCGGTAGTAGAATAGCGATTATGACCAATAGCAGAATTACCGATGAGGATTTTTTCAAAAAGGTCGGGAGCTGTGAAAACATCATATACCAAACCCATATCTTTATGATGACCAAAGACAGATTTACCCTTAGGGTTTTTGTATGATGTTACTATTCCGGCGGCTTCTTGACCGCGGTGTTGAAGTGAGTGCAAACCGTAATAAGTGAATAGAGAAGCATTGTCATTAGCAAAGATACCAAAGACACCGCAATTACATCGAGGTTTATCGAGTGAAGCTATATTCATAATGTCCAACTATATTAAAATTTTTGTCGTCAAAATAAAATAAAAAAGGCACATATCCAATGTGCCTCAGTAGTCGGAACGGCGGGATTTGAACCCGCGACCCCTACCACCCCAAGGTAGTGCGCTACCCGGGCTGCGCTACGTTCCGAGCTAATTACAAATAGTTTCTAAACGAGATTAAAATTTTCTTTATTTCTTCCAAATCCTTTTTGAGGTCTCTTCCATTTTCTAGTTCAGAAGGCACTTCCATCTTCTCAAATAAATCTTTTGTAGGTGGAACATCGCTATTGGAAGAGAAATCCTCCAGTATCTTCTTTGCTCCCTCAATAGTATATTTTTCTTCACGAAGAAGTTTTTTGATATAAATAATTAGCTTTATATCTTTATTAGTATAAATTCTATTACCGGCGCGATTTTTACCGGGTTTAAGTTGATCAAATTCGGTTTCCCAATAACGGAGTATATACTGCTCTAGACCCGATAATTTGCTTACCTCACTGATAGAATAATAGAGTTTTTTAAGACCAAAGTCCTTCATACGATTATCTCGCTACTGACTTTAGCTAAAATATATATACTATTGTAAATAATCAACTAAAAAAGAGAAACTAAGGAACTTGTTTAAGCAAAAACTATAACTTGTTTAATTCCTTTACTATATCTATAAGTTCTTGAACGTCTTTCAACTCAAAATCAGCGGTATGGCTGCTTGTATTGAAAGTATCTCCATATTTAGCAAAAGCGGTTTTCATACCGATTAAAGCTGCACCCACAATATCACGTTCAGCCCAATCACCTACCATTAATGCTTCTTCTGGATTAACATTTAGTTTTTTTAATATTGCCTGAAAAGGTTCAGGACTAGGTTTACGCTTACCTGTTTCTTCAAAAGTTACAACAGCATCAAAGAAAACATGAAAATTTAGAGATGCAAGACGAAGCCATGCTTCTCTCATGGGAGCATCTGAGACAATTCCCAGTTTAAGTCCTAATTTTACTAACGAAACTAAGGTGGAATATACGTGAGGATATGGATTAAGTTCAGCTTCACGAGCTTTCCTATAAGCTACAATTCCGGCAGCAAGGACTTTATGATCTATTACGTTGAGTTCATTTTGAAGAAGTTGATCAAAGACTTTTTGATATTCAATGCCTTGCTCCCGATAAATACTATTAATTTTTTCTTTTGCTTCTGGGAAAGTAAGCGGCAAACCAGAATCGATCATTGCTTTAATTGCTGCTTCAATAGCTCTCTCTTTCATTTTCATAAAATCAACGAGAGTATTATCCAAATCAAAAATAATTGCCTTAATCATTTTATTTCCTAATTAATTTTTTTAATAGATAAATTCCAGCAAGGTAACTCAATTCATTAAATCCAGATATATAACCATTGCATTTTGGGGCGGTTATAAGCGTTTGTCTAAAGTCATCTCTAGCACTTATGTTAGATAAATGCACTTCAATTTTAGGGAGGGAGCATAGTTCTAAAGCATCACGAATAGCAACTGAAGTATGAGCATATCCACCCGGATTAAGTATAACTCCATCAAAGTATGCTCCCGATTTTTGAATTAAATGTACAATTTCTCCTTCATGATTTGATTGATAAAATTCAAATTGGATATCAGGGAATTCATTTTTTATAAGTTTTTCGATCATATTAAGATCAAATTCCCCATATAGTTTGGGATCACGTAGATGGAGCAAGTTCAAGTTAGGTCCATTAATTACCATTATTTTCATTTATTTTCGTCCATTTCTTCTATAATTTCTCTTAATCTTGGTGGCATATATATTTCATCAATTCCCAATTCGCTAAGTGCGGCTGCAAGAGTCATGACTTTTTTTTGAGTATTACTAAGTTTATTTATCACTACAACTTTGGAATCCTTAAGAAGGCAATATCCTCCTTTAAAATCTCCTCTTTCAAACCTGACGGTTGCTCCCATTTGATTTGCAAGAGATTTTAAGTCTTGTAATAGAGCTTCAAATTCTTTCTCTTTAATTTTCATCTTTTTTGGTCAGAGGTCTAAAGATGTATAAAAATATTATTCCAAAATAGCAGAAAATTTCTACTAAAGAAAAACTACTTAAAACAACGATTCTTTCCTTAAGAATTCCAGCCAATTTAAAACTATCGAAATTTTCTGTAAGCACACCTGCGATAACTGAATAATCATAGGACAAGAGATAAAGTTCAAAAGGGGCGGTAATTACTACAATTATAAGAGATATAAAGAGCCAACCTTCCCTTCTCAAATTAATTTTAGATGCAAGAAGGAAGAGGATAAAAAAGGCTAAAAATGAGATATAGGTAACCATGTTAATGGTAAGAATCGGTGATATAACATAAAGAGTAGGTACAAGATTGAAAGCATCAAATACCGATTTCAAGGTTAAGTCGTTTGCATTAAAAAGTTGATAAACAACTAATTGACGGCTTATATATCCGCCTAACCAAATAACAAAAAATAATACAGTAAAATAAAATAATACTTTGTTAACTTTGCTTAGTTTTTCCATTTTTTAATCGTCATTTTTAACAATTAACAAATATATGAAAAAATTGCGTATTGCCTCAATTGATATTGGTTCAAATTCCGTTATACTTTTAATTACAGAGTATGATTTAAATACTCGAGAATTAAAGATCATTTCAAATCATTACAGAACTCCAAGATTAAGTGAAGGTGTAATAAACACAAAGCGAATCTCAGAAAATAAAATTAATTTGCTTCTAAATATTCTTGAAGAATTTAATGAAATAATTAAAGAATATGATTGTGGACTAATATTAGCAACCGGTACTTATGTTTTTAGAAATGCGGATAATGCAGAAGGAATTATTGATTTAGTAAAAAATAAATCAGGTATTGAAATAGAAATTCTATCGGGAGAGGAAGAAGCATATTTATCATTTATTGGTTCGGCATTTTCTAAGAATGAAAATAGTTCAAAGCTAATTATTGATATTGGCGGCGGAAGTACCGAGTTGATAGTCGGAAACGAATCTGATGGAATAATTTTTAGGAAGAGCAATAATATTGGAGTGGTAACTTTATATGATCGATTTATTTCTACCTATCCTCCAACGCAAGAAATAATTGCAGAAATAAAAAGAGAAATAATTACGGTGTTCAATCCCGTTATAGAAACTCTTCCGAGATTTGATTCTATTATTGCAGTCGCCGGGACACCAACCACATTAGCTTGTATTAAACTGAATTTAAAAGCATTTGAAGAGAGGTTAATAGATGGGGTACATCTATCCAAATTCGATATTCATGCAATAATTAATTCCATATCTGCTATGAATAAAGAAAAAGTTTTAGAGGAATATGGAGAAGTAGTTAAAGGGAGAGAAGACCTTTTGCTCACTGGTAGTTTGATTTTATTAGGTTTGCTTGAGTTGTTAAATAATGAATCTCTTATAGTAAGCACACGAGGACTAAGATACGGCACTATCTTGAATCGCTTAGAAAAAATGGGTTATAGAATTAGCGCAATAAAATAAACAACCAAAAAGAAGATGACAACGAAAGAAGTTACTGCTTTATTCTTTTGAATCGTGGAATACCCAAAGAAAAGAATGAACATAGACCAGATAAGAAAAATTAAATCGATTCCATAAAGTATGTAGGAAGCGAGAGGTTTTACCATAAACGGTGATGGATTAAAGGTAAGAAAATATTCTCTAAAGAGAGCTAATTTGACCGGAGTAGTAAAAAGAAATGAAATAATTACCGGGATGAAAGAAAAAGTATTTATTACGATCACATCATAAATTCTGACTGAATATCGAAATGATTTTAATACAATCCATATAATGAATGAGACAATAATTATAAATAAAGAATATAAAAATGTATTTATCACAAGAGAGCCAAAATAATAATCTATTTCTATTGTAGAATTGAAAAGAATATTTTTTATCGGGACAGAATTAGTGAAACTTGCGATACTTGCAAGAATAATAAGCAGAAAGAGATAATTTTTCTTTTGAGCAAAGACTAAATTTTTAATTGTTTCGGATGGTGAATGAAGAATTTGAGAAATGGTATCCCAGAGATCAATATTAGCAACGCGATTTCTTAAGAAATTTTTGCATTCGACACAGTTCAAATTATAGAACGAGTTAGATTTACCACAAGATGGGCAATTGATATTATTTTTCATTTTAGCGGCACCTTGAGTGATAGATTGAATTTCTTAGAGCCAAAATCATCCTCCACATTAAAATCGAAAAGATGAGCATCCACATAGGCATCGACAAGATTCAAGAAATAAGTAATTCCGATATAAACTGCGAACTGGTCTCTTTGGTCTCGATAAAATTCTCTTAGGCTTAAATATCCCCTATTACCATCGGGAGAAATTTTTTGAGAATTTGTGAATAGAGTCCGGTAATCTTTATACTTATTATTATTATCGATCCATTCATAGGTAAAGTAGCCGAGAATAGACCAGAAGACGGGAGCTTTCCAATAAGATTCATTATAAATTTGTCCAAGACCCGGCAGAACGGCGCTTTGGAGTACTGCACTAAGAGGAGATTTTTGCATAACAAACTTAGTAGAATCGTTCGATTCCTGCGCAGAGATTTCGGAAAAAGAGATTATAATAAAGAAAAAACTAACTATTATTTTTCCTGATAATCTCAAATAGTTCAAGTAACCTTTCAAATTCATCGTCTGAATAAAATTCAATAACTACTTCTCCTTTACCATCTTTCTTTTGTTTGCAAAATACTTTTGTACCCATAATAAGTTGTAATCTTTCTTCAAAACTTCTAAGCGGTGTATGAGAATGTGAATTTTTTTGATCGGCTTTAAGAAATTTCTTCGTTTTTGTTTCTAAAAATTCTCTTACTAATTGTTCCACTTTTCTTACAGAAAGATTTTCTTTTTTTATTTTATCAAGAAATTGCACTTGAATATTTGATGTAGGAAGATTAATTAAAGCACGAGCATGACCAGAAGAAATTTCATCTTTAATTAAAGCAGATTGAACCTCAGCCGGAAGTTTAAGCAATCTGATAGAATTTGTAATGGTGCTTCGATCTTTTCCTACTTTATCTGCAATCTCTTCTTGAGTAAGAGAGCATTCATCCATAAGTCTTCTATAAGCGTTAGCTATTTCGATAGGGTTAAGCTCTTCTCTTTGAATATTTTCAATAAGTGAAAGAGCGAGCATTGCCTCTTTAGTATCTACTTTTATAACATAAGCAGGTATATCTTTATAACCGATATCTTTACATGCTCTAAGTCGTCTTTCGCCTGAAACAAGTTCGTAATGGTTATTTACTCTTCTTACCGTAATAGGTTGAATCAATCCATTTTCAAGAATAGATTTTTTTAATTCATTAAGAGCATCGGTATTAAATTCGGTTCTCGGCTGAAATTCATTTGGGACGATTGTCTCTATAGGAATTTTTACTAGTATATCGATAGTTGTTCCATCAACATTTTTAATATTAGTGCTTTCCACAGTTAAAGGTTGATCTTTATTATCTTTTCCTTGTGGATTAATTAAGGCATCTAATCCTCTCCCTAATGCTTGTTTCATATTAATTACCGATTTCTTTTGGTTTTAAATTGCACTTTTCTAAAAATTCAGTTGCAAGGGAGATATAATTTTGTGCTCCGATAGAAGTAGCATCGTATAAAATCACTGGTTTGGCGTGACTTGGAGCTTCAGAAATCCTTACGTTCCTATGAATTAAGGTATTATAAACTTTTGCGCCGAAATATTTTTTCACTTCTTCAACGACCTGATGAGAAAGGCGGAGACGAACATCGAACATTGTTAATAAGACGCCTTCAATAGTCAAGTCCGGATTAGAAGATTTCTTCACCATATTGATAGTATTAAGTAATTGACCGAGTCCTTCGAGAGCGAAATACTCGCATTGAACAGGTATCATTACAGAATCAGCATAAGTAAGTGCATTCAATGTAAGCAGAGATAAAGATGGAGGACAATCGATAAAGACGAAATCATATTTATCATTAATCGGTTCAAGAGCTTCTTTTAGTTTAAATTCTCGTCCTTTTAATCCTACTAATTCCACTTCAGCTCCGACTAAATTTATGCTTGAAGGAAGAATATCGAGAAAAGGCATATAAGTAGATTGAATCGCTTCTTCTGCTGTGCATAATCCAACTAAGACCTCATATATTGAATTTTGAGGTCGTTCTACACCGAGACCGGAAGATGAATTCGCTTGTGGGTCAATATCAATAATCAGAGTTTTATATTCTGCTGCCGCTATCGAGGCAGTTAGATTGATAGCGGTAGAAGTTTTACCAACTCCTCCCTTTTGATTTGCAATTACAATTTTTTTTGCCATTATTTTATTATTATCTCTTCACCGTATGAAAGAATAGTACATTTTTTCCCGGTCTTTTCTAATTTATTTTTAAATATTTGCGGATCCGCTTTAATCACCGGGAAGGTATTAAAGTGCATCGGGATTGCAACTTCAGGATTAGCTAATTCCACCGCTTTTACTGCATCATCAATTCCCATCGTAAAATTATCGCCAATCGGAAGAAGCATATAATCAATTTTATTCATTTGACCGATTAGTTTCATATCGTAAAACAGACCTGTATCGCCCGTATGGTAAATTGTCCTGTTATTAGCGGTAATTAAAACACCGGCAGGTTCGCCGCCATAGTGTCCATCCGGGGTCAAAGAACCGTGATGTGCAATAGTAAATTTCACTCTTCCGAACTCAAAATTAAATGCACCGCCAATATGCATATTATGTGCGACAAAACCATGACTATTGCAATAATCCGCTAATTCATTAACACATATAAAAGTGGAATTACATCTTTTAGCAATTTCAAAACTATCACCGATATGATCACCATGAGCATGAGTGAGAATAATAAAATCAGCATTTACGTCAGTGCTTTTTACGGGCGAAGTCGGATTCCCTGTGAAAAATGGATCAATTAATACAATATAATCATTAATAGTCAATTGAAAAGCAGAGTGCGAAAAATACTTCAGTTTCATATTTCCTCCTCTAATTTAAAAATCAATTGGGATGCAAATTTAATCAATTCAGAGCTATTATTTAATTCTTTTTAAATATTTTGTCAAAAATATTATTGTTATTATTGGCTTTTTTAGGACTTCCGATGCTATTAAGAAGTCGGGTTCTAAGCCCATCGCGCGAAAGCCCGCGTTTAAGAATTCCATTTTCAGCAACCGAGATACTGCCGGTTTCTTCGGAGACAATAACCACGATTACGTCTGCTTGTTCGCTGATTCCGATGCCGGCTCTATGTCTCATTCCGAGTGGAAGTCCATCTTGAACGGTTAATGGAGTAAGCGGAAGAGTGCAGCGTGCGGCTTCGATCAGATCGCCACGAATAATTACCGCTCCATCATGGAGAGTTGTTCTAGGAAAAAATATTGTACGAAGCAGACTCTTATTAATTCTTGAATTCAATAATTCACCTGTTTCGACAACACCGCGGATACCGGCAGTTTTTACAATAACCATAAGAGCGCCATGCTGCTGTTGAGCCAATTCGAATGCTGTATCTGTGATTATATCAGCAACGTTTGTTGCATTAGTTTTTATAAACGGTTTTAGAAAATGACTTTTACCCACTAGAACGAGAAGTCTTCTAATCTCGGGTTGAAATAAAATAATAAAAGCGATAACCCAAATATCGGAAAGAAGTTTAAGCAGCCAGCCAAGTGCTTTAAAATTAGCAGCTTGAGAAAGAAAAGTAAGGACAAGAACAATTACTAATCCATAGAATATTTGTGCAGCGATTGTCCCGCGAATAGCAGTATATAGCTTATAAAAAATAAAGGAAACTATCGCTATATCTAATAGGTCTAAAAAGTTTATTGACAGAAATCCGATTTTAAATATCTCAAACATTTAAAGTGAGTTCCGGATTTTGTATATAGTTTAATACATCGCGAGCAATTAATGCATTTTGCACAGAGTGAGTTCTAATAATTTTAGCTCCATTTTTTGCTGCTATAAGTTCTGCAGCTAATGTATGATTTTCTCGCTCTGTGATTTCTAGATTGAAAGACTTTCCAATAAATGATTTGCGGGATAGTCCGATAAGAATAGGAGCACCAATGCCCTTGAATTCATTAAGTCTTTTAATAATTTGAAAATTATCGCTTACACTTTTACCGAATCCGATACCCGGATCGATAATTAAGTTTTTAATTCCGAGCTTTTTTAATTGAGTAAATCGATCGCTTAAGAAATCATAAATTTCTGAAACTACTTCATTATAAAAAGGATTATCCTGCATATTTTTTGGAGTACCCTTTATATGCATAATTATAAATGGTGTATTATATTTTTTAATTACATCAATCATATCAGGATCGAATCTTCCGGCGGATATATCATTAATAATTTTTGCGCCTGATTTTATTGCTTCTTCTGCCACTATTGCTTTTTTAGTATCGATAGATAAAACAATGTTTTTATCATAAGCTATAATCCCCTTTACTACCGGGATGATTCTTTTTAGTTCCTCTTCTGTAGAAATATCTTCTGCGCCGGGGCGTGAAGATTCGCCGCCGATATCGATAATGGTGGCTCCTTGTCGGTGCATTTCTATTCCATGATCGACTGCATCTTTTTCGGATAAATATTTTCCTCCATCGGAAAATGAATCAGGAGTAACGTTCAAAATTCCCATTACTGAGGTTCTTTTCAGAGATAATACTCTTCCGTCATTTAAGCTAATACCTAATGATTCATATTCCGAAAAATTCTTAATTACTTTTGTGATTTTATAACCGAGGTCTTCATTTCCGACAGATAAAATCTCTTTTGCTACTTCTTTGAAAATTGAAAATGATCCGAGTACAAGAAGATCGACAAAATCCTCATCCGAAGGTTGAGTGGTATAACAGATTACTTTATTCGTTAAGACAATTTTTTTGAGTTTATTGGCGAGTTTAAGATTGATATCTCTAATTTCTAATGCAATAAGGTCTTGCTCATATAATTCTCTAAATACATTATATTTCGCAGAAAATTTATTAAAGACTTCCTGATGAAAAAGGTCTATGATTTGTATTTTCATTTAATTGCCAAATTAGATTCAATTAAGTGATTCACTTAGTTAATTATATTTCTAAGTTCCAGAGTAGCGGCAGTAATATTATCGCTTTTAAATATTGCAGAGCCCGCCACGAAAACATCGCAACCTGCTTCACTTACAGATTTTATTGTTGATAAATCGATACCGCCATCAACTTCTATTAAGAAATTCAGATTTCTTTCTTCTCTTAATATTTTTAAGTCGTTAATTTTATTTAGTGATTGATGAATAAATTTTTGACCTCCGAAACCGGGATTGACACTCATTATCAAAACCATATCAACAAATTCCAAAATGTCTGTAAGAGTAGAAATCGGTGTAGCTGGATTAAGTACCACACCTGCTTTGACGTCAAAACTTTTTATTAATTCGATGGTTCTATTAAGATGCTTCACTTCTTCTTGATGAACGGTAATATAATTTGCACCTGCTTTAGCAAATTCTTCAATATAATTATCGGGAGATTCGATCATAAGATGGCAATCAATCGGCAATTTAGTAATTGATCTTACTGTTTTTACTACCATTGGACCGAAGGAAATATTAGGAACGAATTTTCCATCCATAATATCACAATGGATTATATCAGCGCCGCCGGCTTCCACGTATCTTATCTGTTGTGAAAGGTTTGCGAAATTTGCGGCTAATATCGAAGGAGCTATTTTTTTCATTTTATTAATTATCTATTAATTTTGATTGAGTTAAGACCACACTTATCGAATCGCCAATCGGGATTAAATTATCCACAGTCGGAACTTGATCCACTACTGTATTAGGCAATAATGTGGGTGAATAAATATAGGATATCTTTCCGATATAAAGAGAATTTACTTGAAGAATGCTTTCTGCTTCGGTAAGTGATCTACCCAGAATATTGGGGACACGAATCATTCCCATTTGTGGACCTATACTTACCCTGATATTTACTAAGGTTCCTTTAGATACATTTGTGCCTTCTGTAATTGACTGACCTACAACCGTATAAATAGGAAGTTCGGAATCGACTGAATCGATTGAGCCTAATTTAAGTCCGGAACGTTCTAATGTAATTTTAGCATCACGGATTGATTTATTCATGAGAGAGGGCATTTCCAATTTCGGATCGCCGCCGCTTATTGTAAGATAAATTCTTCTCCCCTCTTTGACTAAGCTTTTAGATAATGGTTTTTGAAAAAGGACGTAGTCTTTTTTCATTTTATCATCGAATCGAGCCGTTTGGATAATTGGCACTAAATCCAAATCTTCTAATAGTTCGATTGCTTTATCCTTCTGCATCCCTACTACATTTGGGACATTGAGTTCGGTACCGCTTACATATAGTGGCAGTAATATAAGATCGAATATTAGCATGACAATAATTATACTGCCGATTACAATTCCGATTTTTTTTAGGTATTTTTGGGTCGTAGTTTTCATATATTCTAATATATTAAACAATATTTTATTTACAAAAAAGCAAATATTTCTATGGAAAAAATATTAATCATTTTTGAAGATGTAAAATATAAAAATTTATTGCCATTAGTGTATTTAAGACCTGTATTTGATCTAAGAACAGGTGTTTTTTCTCTTGCGGATAAAATTAAATTATCATTTCAGGGATATTCTCTATTTTATAGTGCAAGAGAGTATTTAATGGATAACTTTGAAAGATTCACTCCTGATAGTGATTCCTCCGAAATATTGCTTATTAATGGAAGATTATTAATTTCGGAATCGGTCAAAGACAGAATCACCGAATTAAATATTGGGAATGGATTTTCATTCGGGGATACTTTAATCGCCGCAAAAATTGATACACAAACATTCAAGCAAATTAATATAGATCAAGAAGGTCTTTTTGATTTCTCTTCATTTGAATTAAAGCTCGATAAAATTGAGTGCACACTAATAGAATACCCCTGGGATTTAATTAATAATAATATGACAGAGATCGGAAACGATTTTAATAAATTAAATCGAAATGCAGAATATCCGGAAATTTCGGATGGAGTATTCTTAATTAATAAAGAAAAAATATTTATCGGAGAAAATTGCAGGATTTCGCCTACTGTGGTAATAGATGCCACCGATGGACCTGTGATAATTGGGAGTAATGTTACAATAATGCCTCATTCGGCTATTCAAGGTCCGGCTTATATCGGAGCTTTTAGCACCGTTAAGATGCACTCTGCTTTTTATCATGGTACTAATATTGGTATATGGTGCAAAGTTGGCGGTGAGATAGAAAATTCAATTTTGCAATCGTATTCAAATAAACAGCATGATGGTTTCCTCGGTCATTCATACTTGGGTTCTTGGGTTAATATCGGAGCAAGCACAAACGGCAGTGATCTCAAAAATAATTATACAAATGTTTCGGTAAATATTAATAACGTTCCCATTGACACAAAGACAACATTCTTCGGAGCTATAATTGGAGATCATTCAAAGACTGCAATCAATACAATGATTAATACAGGAACAAATATAGGTATAAGTTGCAATCTATTCGGAGCGGATTTCCCACCAAAATATATCCCCTCCTTCTCATGGGCTAATTCGGGAATACTTGTTGAATATAAATTAAATAAAGCGATTGAGGTGGCTAAGATTGTAATGTCAAGAAGGAATGTTGAGTTTACCGAATCTGATAGAATCAAATTTGAAAAGGTATTTGAACTCACAAAGCACGAACGTAATTAATGAACTTAATCAGAAATTATTTCTATCTGCTTAGATGTGTAAAGGAACTTAATAATAGATTATCGGGATTAATTATTGAAGATGTTTTTTCTCAAGAGAAGGATATTATCTTTATCCATATTCCGAGTGATAAATATGATAATCAACATTTTCTATTTTCGGCTGTAAGTAACGATAATTATTTTTTAATAAAGTCTCACCATAGAAAAGCCAAAAAGAATTTTGCAAGGTTATTCAATGAGTTGCTTCCTCTAAAAATTGATTCATTTTCTATTGCCGAATATGATCGAATAATAAAATTAGATACAAATAACGGAGCATTTTATTTTGTTCTTAGGGGTAATAGCTCCAATGTATTTTATATCAACTCGAATTTAAGTCTAAGCAGTTTCAAAAAATATGATACTGAGAATGAAGATAAAATTATTAAGGAACTTACCGGATTAAATTATATCAAAGAGATCGATTTTGCTTCATTCAATCCCAAAGCATATAATAATTCGGTTATGAAACCTTTAATTCAAGAATCTGAAATCAGGGGTATCTCGATAGAAGAGATAATTTCTGAAGTTTTAGAAGAAGATATTAGTTATGCAAAATATAGTTCCAATGATTCCCTATTCTGCCCTAACACATTTTCGGTAGTTAATCAATTTGATGGATTCAAAACTTCCGATAGTTATTTAGAAGCATCCGATTCATATAGAACAAATGCTTTTTATTCGGATAGGAAAGAAGTTAATCGGAAGATATTGATTTCGGCTTTATCAAAGCGTCTCGAAAGAGTATCGAATAAAATAAATGAATTGACGGTTCGTGTAGAGAATAAATCTAAAGAAGAATACTATAATAAGTTAGGCAATATTTTATTATCAAACATTCATACATTCCAAAAAGGGATGGATGAAATTGAGCTGCTCAATTTCTTTGATAATAAAGAGATTATAATAAAATTAGACTCTAAGAAAAATCCAAAAGAAAATATAGATGATTATTTTACTCGTTCAAAATCGGAGAGAATCAATTACGTTAAATCGGTGGAACTATTAGAGAATCTAAAAAATGAATATTATAAATTACATTCAATTTTTGAAACAATAGACGAAATGGAAATTGAACAAATGGATGGATTAATAAAAAGAATGAAATTAACTACCGAGCAAAAAGAAGGCGGAGAATCAAATCTCCAAGATAGTTTTAGGCATTTTATTATCGAAGGCAAATATCATCTATTTGTAGGGAAAGACAATAAGAACAATGATTTATTGACGACAAGATTTGCAAAACAGAACGATTATTGGTTTCATGCGAGGAGCGTACCCGGAAGTCATGTAGTTTTAAGGGTTGATAATTTGAAAGAAAATCCGCCAAAGAATATATTAAAAGCTGCCGCATCGGTAGCCGCATTTTATAGCAAAGCAAAAACTGCCTCGCTCGCTCCGGTTAGCTATACTCAAAAGAAATATGTAAGAAAGAATAAGAATATGAGTCTAGGAGAAGTGGCGCTAATAAAAGAGGAAGTGCTTTTAGTCAAACCGGAAATCCCCTCCAACACAGAGCCATGCGAAACCATGGAGATTTAAGAAATACCGATTGAAATAATGAGAAAGCAGGATACATTTGATCCTGCTTCCGAATTAATTTATACTTATT
>CALDDL010000018.1 GCA_937936675.1 uncultured bacterium | reverse complement strand
AGGGAGAGTGTGCCATTTTTAATTAGTTCAATCTTCTCCGAATGATTTGCGTATGGAATCAAATTTATACCGATTAGCTTTTTTTATTGCTATCTGATGAATCGTCCTTATCGCTAATTTTGATATCTTCTTCGACATCTCTTAAAGCTTTTTTAAATTCTTTCATTCCTTTGCCAATGCCTTGAGCTAATTCAGGGATTTTCTTTGCCCCGAATAAGATTATTATTGCCAATACGATTAATACTATTTCTCCGGCGCCTAAATTACCGAACATAATTACCTCTTATTTTAATAAATTACTAATTACTGAATTAAATATTGCACTTCCATCGCCGTTACTGATTATTGTGTCTGCACATCTTTCGGGATGCGGCATCATACCCAAAACGTTTCCTTCTTTATTTATTATACCGGCAATATTCTTGATTGATCCATTAGGGTTAGTGTCTTGATACCTGAAAACTATTTGATTATTCTTTTCTAATTCCTCGATTGTTTTATCATCTGCGAAATAATTTCCATCGCCATGAGCAATCGGGATCGTTAAAAATTCTTGTTCAATTTTATTTGTAAAGATCGAATTTTTATTTTCAATTTTTAAGCGAGTATTTTCGCAAACGAATTTAAGAGATTCATTTTGAAGAAGCACTCCGGGCAGTAATCCCGATTCGCAGAGCACTTGAAAACCGTTACAAATACCTATTACGAATCCGCCCGAGGCTGCAAATTCTTTTACTTTTTCCATTATAGGAGAGAGGCGAGCAATAGCGCCAGTTCTTAAATAATCGCCGTAACTGAATCCGCCCGGTAAAATGATTACATCAGAACCTTTAAGATCAAGCTCTTTATGCCAAAGAAATTCGGCATCCTGATTCATAATTTTTTTAGCGGCATAGTAAGCATCGTGATCGCAATTAGATCCGGGGAATACAACCACACCGAATTTTATCTTATTCATTCTCTCTCTAACCTATATTCATAATCTTCCATAATCGGATTCGAAAGTAATTTCTCGCAAAATTCTTTCACTTCCTTCGTAGCATCATCTTCTGAATCTGTATTAATCTTAAATTCAATATACTTCCCGATTCTTGTATCGAGTACATTATTAAATCCCAATAATTTTGCACCTTGCTCTACTGCTTTACCCTGAGGGTCTAATATTTTCGGTCTTCTTTTTACTATTACGGTTACTTTAAACAAATTATCCTCTATCTGCTTTTATTCGTAAGTATATTATAAAAACTTCTTATCAATCCGCTTAATATAATGGCAAAAAAGATGTAAAACAAAACTTCACCGCGAGTGATAAAAGAGATTATTAAACTTATTGCAAGTAAAATAGCAATAAGAGATTTTCTCTTTATACTCTGATTTTTTAATTTCGGAAATGAATTATATTTAAGTGTGCTTACCATCAGGAGCGAGAACATAACTACTAATGGAATCAGGAAATCATTATATGGCTCTATTATCATACCGTTTTTATAAAACGAAATAATAAAGAAAGCGAGAGTAATGGCAGAGAGGGGAATAGGAAGACCTCTGAAATCACCTTTGGTTTCTATATTCTCTAATTGAACATTAAATCGAGCTAATCTAAATGCGCCAAATACTAATATCAATGAACTGATAAAAATTCCAGTATAACCGAATTGATAGAGATGAGCTTTATAAATTAAGAAAGAAGGAGCAGCACCAAAACTCACTACATCCGAGAGAGAATCTAATTCCACACCGAATTTGCTCGATGTTTTTAATAATCGAGCTACAATTCCATCCAAGCTATCAAATATAGCCGCAGCAATTATAAATATAGCGGCGAGGAAATAATGTGCTTCGCTTGCAAGAACAATCGATATAAATCCGCAAAAAACATTAAGCGCAGTAACTAAATTTGCCACATAAGATCTATAATTTAATTTAGTCGTCATTTCCTTTCTCGAATAAAATTGTTTCGCCTGCGGTTACTCTATCGCCAAGCTTCACTTTTAAGTTCCAGTCATCTCCTACTATCACATCAGAGCGGCTGCCGAATTTTATCATACCGAACCTTTTGCCCGCAGTTACAGAATCACCTTCGGATAGGTTATAAACAATTCTTCTTGCAATTGTTCCTGCTACTTGAGTAAAAAGCACTTTACCCCATTGACTTGTGATTCCTATTTCGCTTCTTTCGTTTCTTTCATC
>CALDDL010000017.1 GCA_937936675.1 uncultured bacterium | reverse complement strand
AAAATTCTTCCGGCTTTTTTGTTGCTGTCTTCGGGGAGTACTTAAATTCTATTGCCTCTACACTCTAAAGAATTCCAAAAATTTATATAAATATTCGGAATTCAATTCCGAAAATTCCTGTGAAAATTCGGATTTTGAAATATGATTCGAAATTTATTATGAAAATTTGGAAACTCAAAGAGCAAATGAGATATTAGAATATAAATAGACAGATTGGATTTAAGGAGAATTTTCTTAATTTTCGATTAATATTACGGAGCAATTATTCAATGGATTATCCGATGAATCAAATACCTACCAAAGAAGATATAATCAAAGCACACGAAAGAATTAAGGGACAAATTCATAAAACACCCGTACTTACTTCCATTTTATTAAATGAAATATTCGGAGCAGAACTATTTTTTAAGTGCGAGAATTTTCAGAAAGTGGGTGCATTTAAGTTTCGCGGCGCAAGTAATGCAATTCTTTCACTGCCTGATAGTGAGATTGAAAAAGGGGTTTGCACACATTCATCCGGTAATCATGCCGCAGCATTAGCTCTCGCAGCAAAGATGAAAAAAGTAAAAGCATATATCGTAATGCCGAGAACCTCTCCGCAAATTAAACAAAATGCAGTAAAGGGATATGGTGCGGAGATAATTTTTTGCGAACCGAATCTTAAAGCACGTGAAGAAGCTCTCGAAAAAGTTATCGAAAAAACAGGTGCTGTTTTTATTCATCCCTATGATAATTATATGGTCATAGCCGGACAGGCGACTGCCGCGAAAGAACTAATTGAAGAGGTTAATTATTTGGATTATATCATCGCCCCGGTAGGCGGAGGCGGTTTATGCAGCGGTACCGCTTTATCTGCAAAATATTTTAGCGAGGGAATTAGCGTTATCGGTGCAGAACCATTGAATGCCGATGATGCTTTCCGCTCACTCAAAGAGGGGAGTATTCAACCCTCTATTAATCCCAAAACTATAGCCGATGGACTTATGACTCAATTAAGTGAAAAAACATTTTCTATTATTAAAGATAATGTGGAAAAGATAGTTACGGTCAAAGAAGAAACGATGATAGAATGTATGAAGATGATTTGGGAGCGAATGAAGATAATCATCGAACCATCGAGTGCGGTAGTATTGGCTGCCATTGCCGAAAATAAGGAAGAGTTCAAGAGAAAGAAAATAGGTCTAATTATTTCCGGTGGCAATGTTGATTTAAATAATCTACCATGGTGAAAAAAACGCCAAACATTTTATTATTTGGCGTTACCCTTTGTATCTAATAAAAATTGGCTAAAGATTATTCAGTATAATGATTGATTACCTTATTAA
>CALDDL010000016.1 GCA_937936675.1 uncultured bacterium | reverse complement strand
ATAATTACAGAATTGCCTGAATCAATTAGCATATTAAAACAGTTTAGGAGTTTTTTAATATCGTCAAAATGAAGTCCGGTAGTTGGTTCATCAAAAATAAAAAGAGTATGTTTATTCTTCCTCTGAGTTGAGAGGTTATAAGCTAATTTGATACGTTGAGCCTCACCTCCGGAAAGTGTATTTGATGGCTGTCCTAATTTTATATATCCGAGTCCCACATCCGCAAGCACAGTGATACTCTTACTTATTTTCGGATTATGTGCGAAGAATGGTACAGCTTCATCCACTGTCATATTTAATACGTCAACTATATTTTTACCTTTATATGTTACATCTCTAACTTCTTTTTTAAATCGCGTTCCTTTACAGTCTTCACATTCAAGAAATAGATCGGCAAGGAATTGCATTTCTATTTTTACAAAACCATCGCCGGAACAAGTTTCGCATCTTCCACCCGGAACGTTGAATGAAAAATAGCCCGGTTTATAACCTCTTGAACGAGCTTGAGGAGTGGAAGCAAATAGCTCTCTTATATGCTCAAAACCTTTTACATAACTGATTGGATTAGAGCGCGGAGATTTCCCGATTGGAGACTGATCAACTATTTCAACAAAATCGATACCACGTACTCCATCGATGCTATCATATTTGCCAATCTTATCGGGATTTTCTCCTAATGTCTTAGCGACTCCACCATAAAGAACATCGTGTACGAATGTACTTTTACCCGAACCGCTAACACCAGTAATAACTACAAGTTTTTTTAATGGTACTTCTACATTAATATCCTTCAAATTATTTTCGCGAGCTCCAATAATTTTAATGGTATTAGTTTTAGAGATATTTCTTTTCTCGGGCAGGGGAATCGAAAGTTTTCCCGACAAATATTTTCCCGTTAAAGATTTTTCATTATTTATAATTTCGTCATAAGAGCCAGAAGCGATAATTTCGCCGCCATGAACTCCGGCTCTTGGACCCATATCATAAATTAAATCTGCTTCGTGCATCATCTCGGGATCATGTTCTACAACAAGAACAGTATTACCAAGATCGCGAAGTGATTTAAGGATTTTTATTAATCGTGTATTATCGCGAGGATGAAGACCAATACTTGGTTCGTCCAATACATAGAGAGTACCCATTAAAGCAGAGCCGAGTGAAGTGGCAAGATTAATTCTTTGGGTCTCACCTCCCGAAAGTGTATTGCTAAGGCGATCGAGGGTTAAGTAACCAAGACCTACTTCATTCAAGAATGTAAATCGCTTTACTAATTCATCATAAATTTGTTGCGCTATTGCTAATTCTGTTTTGCTTAGCTCCAAAGTCTTGAAAAATATTAATGCTTTATCGATCGGCATACAAACAATATCGTGAATCGATTTAAATGCAATTTTTACTTGAAGAGCTTCTCTTCTTAGTCTGGATCCTTTGCATGCAGAACATGTCGAATAGCCGCGATATCGAGCCATTAAAATGCGGATATGCATTTTATAATTTTTCTTTTCCAAAATTTCAAAGAATCCATTAATTCCAGGGAACCCATCAAATCCTTCAATCACCAAGTCAAGCTGTTCCTTAGGTAAGTTTCTAAATGGAATATTGAAATTAATTTTTCCTTTTCCTTTTTGGATTAGGTCTCTTTGGTATTTAGAAAATTTAATGGAACGCCATGGAGCAATTGCACCATCGGCAAGTGTTAAATTTGGATTCGGTACAATTAAATCGATATCAAATCCGGATGTCTTTCCGAAACCTTGGCAAACCGGACAAGCACCGAATGGATTATTAAATGAGAAGAATCTCGGTTCCGGTTCTTCGTAACGAATACCGCAGCATTCATAAAATTTATTAAATTGTTTTTTCTCGCTCGTATCAGCATTAATAATTGTGAGTCGTCCTTCGCCTTCCTTAAAACTTACTTCGATCGAATCAGCAAGTTTTTCTCTTACTTTACCTTTTTGAATTTTGAAGCGATCTACTATTACATATAGATCATCTTTGGTTTTAGGAATTTCTTTCGAGTCATTTAGATCTATATATTTATCTTTATAAAATATACGAAAGAAACCTCGTTTTATTAAAAGGTCTATTTCATCTTTAACGTTTCTTCCTTCGTGAGGATGAAGAGGGAAAGCTAAATAATAACGGTTTTCTTCTGATTGTTCTTCAAGCCATTCTGATACCGTTCCGGTGGTATCGCTTTTTACTACATTGCCGCAATTGAAGCAATATGTTTTGCCAATACGTGCAAAGAGCAATCGAAGATAATCATATATTTCTGTTGAAGTTCCAACTGTGGATCGTGGGTTTCGTGCACCGGTTTTCTGTTCAATAGCCACAGCAGGCGAGATACCAAATATGAAATCCACATCAGGTTTATTCATTCTTTCGAGGAATTGACGCGCATAAGAGGAGAGACTTTCGACATAACGTCTTTGTCCTTCAGCATAAATGGTATCAAATACTAAGGAAGATTTTCCCGAACCACTTACACCAGTAAAAACAGATAACTTACCGCGTGGTATTTCTAAATCTATATTTTTAAGATTGTGCTGCCTTGCGCCTTTAACAATTATTTTATCTGGCATTTTATTCTATCTATTATCTAACTTCTTCTGAAGTTCCTTCATTTCATTTATTTTACTGTCGAGAATTAATTTTTGTGTTTGTATTTCTTGAAGCTTAGCGTCAATCTCTTTTTGATATTCACTTACGTCCCAGTATCCGCGTTCTTCAAAATAACTCTTGAATAACCAATTGTGTTTAAGAGCTTCCATATTCTCTGCTAATTTGACGGTGGCTATATCGACATTCTTCGCAGTACGTGTAAAATTAGTTATCATAGATTTTACTGAATCCGTCATACTCTTATCCTTGAGCAATGCACCTGCTACTCCCTCACCATTTTCAAT
>CALDDL010000015.1 GCA_937936675.1 uncultured bacterium | reverse complement strand
TTAATAAAATTGATATGCAATCTGCGGCATTAAATGCTGCTGATTTTTATAGTCTCGGTCTGGGTAATCTATATGATATATCAGCTCTTAATGGAAGGAACTTGGGTGATTTCCTTGATGATATAATGAATGAATTGAAATTCGCAGATGATTATTTAGAAAAAGATGAAAATTTGAAGATTGCTATAGTAGGTAAACCAAATGTAGGAAAATCTTCGTTAGTCAATTCTCTGCTCGGCTTTGAAAGAAGTATTGTAACTGATATACCGGGCACCACACGTGACAGTTTGGATTCTACTCTAAAATATTACGGCGAAGATATAACACTTGTTGATACGGCAGGATTAAGAAAAAAAGCTCGTGTAACTGAAAATATTGAATTTTTTTCTACTGTAAGAACTTATAGAGCCATCTGGGATGCCGACGTTGCTATTTTATTAATTGATGCTGTTATTGGTATTGATAAACAAGATCAGAAGATTTTAGATGAAATTATCAGAAGAAGAAAGGGTGTTATTATTGCAGTAAACAAATGGGATTTAGTAGAGGAAAAAGAAACTAATACTGCTAAATTTTATGAAGAAGAAGCAAAGAGAAAATTAGGAAATGTAGATTATGCCCCTGTAATCTTTATTTCTGCTCTTACCAAACAGAGAATTTATAAATTAATTGATATAGCAAAAAAAGTAGATCAGGAGCGAAAGAGGAAAATATCTACAAGTGAGCTAAACGATGTTCTTCTCCCTGAAATAGTAAGAGTTCCGCCTCCGGCTTCTCCCACTGGAAAAGAAGTAAAAATAAAATATATTACTCAAGTGGGGGACTATTATCCCATCTTTTTATTCTTTACAAATGAACCACGTTTTATTCCGGATAATTATAAAAGATATTTAGAGAAATTGATAAGAGCTAAATTTGGTTTTGAAGGTGTACCAATTACCTTATCATTTAGAGATAAATAAGCCCTATCTTTGAACAATCTTTATTATATTTAATTTGGTAATTTCTAATAATTATCTAATTAATTATGTTAATAAAGAGACCTCAAAATATCGTCGTGGTTGGCGGAAATGCGGCAGGGGCTGCGGCGGCTGCGAAAGCAAAGAGAAATTCTCCCTCTTCTAACGTCATATTATTTGAACGAAGTAAATTTATCTCAACAGGTACTTGCGAACTGCCTTATCTTTTTTCCGGAGAAATTAAAAACTATAAGGATATTATATTTTTTACTGCAGAATCATTTAAAGAAGAGAAGCAAGTTGATGTCTTTATTGAGCATTCAGTCGAAAGTATTGACCGCAGAAATAAAAAAATAGCTGTTAAAAATGTAATTTCAGGACATACCTATTATCAGGAATTTGATAAACTAATTCTTGCTACCGGTTCTTCGGCAATTAATCACCCCGATTTATTAGAACCAAGTTCAAATCTCTTCCATCTTAAATCAGTTCCCGATTATATCAAAATTGATAACTACATTAAAACGAATAAATGTAAAGATGTTCTAATAATTGGTGCAGGCTATATCGGTTTAGAAACTGCTGAATCTTTTAATAAAGCTGGTTATAACGTTACAATTATTGAAAGAGATTCTCTTCCATTAGGCAATTCAGAATTTGAAATAAAGACTAATATCAAAGAAAACCTTGAGAAAAAGAATATTCGATTTTATGGCAATTGTAACAGAATAAAAGTCTTCAAAAATAATGACAAAATTAAAAAAATTGTAGTTAATGGTATAGTTTTAGAACCTGATTTGGTGATAGTATCAATCGGATTTAAGCCAAGAACGCAAATAGGACAAGCTGCATTATTAAATATAGGTCTGTATAATGGATTCAAAACTGATTCTTTCCTTAAGACAAACGATCCAAATATCTTCTCCGCTGGTGATAATACGGAAGTAACTAACTTTATTACAAATAAAAATGATTATATCCCTCTTGCCACAATAGCACATACAATGGGGCATATTGCGGGGGATAATGCTTCAGGAGCATTTACTAAATTTTTACCCATAATTAAAAATATCGCTGTAAAATTATTTGATAACTGTTATACGAACGTAGGGTTAACTCAGAGGGAAGCAGAAGAGTATCGATTTAATTTTAAGGTAGTAAGTGCTTCTGCTCCAAATTTAGTGAAAGTAATGAATAATTCTATGCCTACTTTTGGAAAAATTATATATGAAAAAAATAGCAAGTTGATACTCGGAGCATCTTTTTTTGGTCAACAAGAGGCAACAGGAAATGCTGATATAATCTCTATGATAATACAAAATAAAATAAAAGGGAGCATGCTATTTAATTCCAATTATAATTATTCTCCACCGTGCTCCCCATTTATAAATTTACTTTCGATCTTAGGTAGAAATATCTATGAGGATTAATATGAATAACTTGATTAAAGTACAAAGTCCCCTTATTAAAAGAGACATTACAATTCTTAGAAATATAAAAACAAATACAGAACAGTTTAGAGATGCTTTATCTAGAATTACTTATGTTATGGCAAGTGAAATAAGTAAATCCTTTGAGGTTGAAGAAATCGATGTTCAAACACCACTTGAAGTAACAACCGGTTATCTTATTAAAAAACAAATAGTTATGGTACCTGTTCTAAGAGCGGGATTAAGTATGATACAGCCCTTTTTAGATATGATCCCAGATGCAAAAGTAGGTCATATTGGATTACAGCGGGATGAGAATACCTTGCTCCCGATTGATTATTATTATAAAACACCTAAAGAACTACCGGGAGCAAAAACAATACTTTTAGACCCTATGCTTGCCACAGGTGGAAGTGCAGTTGCAGCTTTTAATTACTTAAAAGAAAAAGGTGCAAAAGATTGTATCCTTGCTTGTCTCATTGCTGCTCCCGAGGGAGTTGAGAAAATGCAAAGGGAGCATCCTGAAATTCCTGTATATACAGCATCATTAGATAGAGAGTTAAATTCTAATGGATATATTTTGCCGGGACTTGGAGATGCAGGTGATAGAACTTTTGGTACATTTTAGACTTGATTTAGAAGCGTTCTTTTAATATATATCCATTTAATAATTAAATAAAACAATTTATGCCGGAAGAAATACAAAATACTAAATTAAATAAAATGCTCGAAGAATTATTATCTCTTTGCAGAAAGAACCTACCAATGGTTAATGAAGAATTAATAACAAAAGCATTTATGTTCAGTTACGAATCTCATAAGAATGATTTTCGTGCTTCCGGAGAGCCATATTTCAATCATCCCGTAGAAGTAGCATCGATTATTGCCCGCGAAATTCCTTTAGATGATGTTTCGGTAGCAAGTGCTCTTTTACATGATGTCGTTGAGGATAGTGATATTGAGCTTGGATTAATATCTAGAGAATTTGGTAAAGAAGTGGCTGAAATTGTTGATGGCGTAACTAAAATAAGCGGAGTTTTCAGAGGGCAGGAAATAGTGCAGGCTGAAAATTATAGAAAGCTGCTCCTTTCAATGGTAAAGGATGTAAGAGTTATTTTAGTTAAATTTGCTGATCGTCTTCATAATATGCGCACTCTGGAATTTGTTCCACCTCAAAAGCAAAGACGAATTGCTAAAGAAACTTTAGAAATATATGCCCCCTTCGCAAATAGATTTGGTCTCGGAGCAGTTAAATGGGAAATGGAAGACCTTGCTTTTAAGTATCTTAATCGTGAGGCTTATGACGATATTGCAAAAAGTATTAATAATACCAGAAAAGAGAGAGAAACATTTATTGGAAGATTTATTAAACCAATAGATGAAAAACTTAAAGAAATAAAAATAAAATACGAGCTTGGTGGCAGAGCTAAACACTTATATTCAATTTATCGTAAAATGGTCAAGCAGAATAGACCATTTGAAGATATTTATGACCTTCTGGCTGTAAGAATCATACTTGAATCCAATGACCCAAATGAATGTTATTACGTTCTTGGTGTTATCAGTAATCTTTATAAACCGATTGGAGAGCGTTTCAAAGATTTCATTTCTATTCCCAAAAAGAATAATTATCAGTCCATACACACTACTGTTATCGGTCCTGATGCAAAGCTTGTTGAAGTTCAGATACGAACAAGAAAGATGCACGAGATTGCAGAAAAGGGTGTGGCAGCTCATTGGAAGTATAAAGAAGGAGTAATGGCTTCTGATAAGGATTTGGAGGATTGGGTTAACTGGGTTAGAGACGTTTTTGAGAATGCATCGAAGGACGAAGCGACTAAGGAAATTCTCGCTAGTTTTAAGCTAACTCTTTATCAGGATGAGATTTACGTCTTCACACCTAAAGGAGATTTAATCAAATTACCCCTAAATTCTACTCCAGTGGATTTCGCTTATGAAATTCACTCTAAGGTGGGTAATAGTTGTATTGGAGCAAAGGTAAATGGCAAAATCGTACCTTTAGATACCATGCTCCATAGTGGGGATCAAGTTTCAATTATAATGGGAAAAAACCCTCGTCCCAATAAAAGTTGGCTACAATTTGCTGTAACTCACAAAGCTAAAACAAATATCCGCAAATTCTTAAATAAAGAAGAAGAAAGAATTGTGGAGCAAGGTAAGGAAATTTGGGAAAGGAAAATAAAGAAACTCAAGCTTGCTTTCACTCCGGATGACGTTTCAAAATTATTTAGAAAACTGAAGTTCGAAAATTCTCAACAATTTTATAGTGCAATTGCGCAAGAAAGAATTAGTCTGGATAATATACTTAATCCTGTTCAGGAACCGGAGCAGAAAGAAATACCTGAACTTGAATTTGAAAAGTTTGCCACTAGCGTAAGAACAAGTGCTGGTGGAGTTATTGTTGAAGGTGAAAATAAAGGTGTAGCTTATAGTTACGCAAAATGTTGTAATCCTATTCCGGGTGATGTTGTTGTTGGTTATATTACAATTGGTGAAGGTATTAAAATTCACCGTAAAGATTGCAAGAATTTGATTAATATGGTTCGTTATGGCGAGGATCGATTAGTGGCAGTTCAATGGCCTAAGACCGAGGGAGCATCTTTTATTGCCGGATTAATTATCAAAGGAGATGATATGCCCGGAATACTTAAAGACCTTTCAAATGCTATTACAACATATCAGAATACAAATATCAAATCTGTAAATATTTCTACTACTGATTCTATGTTTAGGGGCACTATTACAGTGTATGTTAGAGATCTTGTTCACTTAAGAGGATTAATAGAGAAAATTAAAAAAACACGTGGTGTTTATTCGGTAGAGCGCTTCGATGCTGAAAGTTGAAGAAAGAATTATGGCTATCGATTATGGAGAAGTTCGCTTAGGAATTGCTATTACAGACCCATTAAACATGTTCGCGTATCCATTGGAAACAATTCCGAATAATAATTTAGTTATATCAAAATTAATGGATATTATAAAAAATTATTCGGTTAAGTACTTTATTATTGGGCTGCCAATAAAAGAAAGCGGGGAGCAGACTAAACTAATGGATAAGATCCAAAAATTTTCTGTCGATTTAAAAGATAAATCTGGTATTGAATTTGAATTTTATGATGAGCGATATACTTCTAAAATGGCATCGCAGATGATTAATGAATCTAATCTATCGAAGAAAAAGAGAAGGGACAAGGGTTTGATTGATAAAACTGCTGCATCAATCATGCTTCAGGACTATTTAAAAAAAATAGAAAATCAATCATTTAAGAGAAATAACGATTGACATTTTTAACTATATAAGCTATTTTTTCATTACTTTTCATTTTAATTGGGAGCACATTATATGACACTTGACGCACTTGGAATGGTGGAAACCAAAGGTTTAGTTGGTGCAGTCGAAGCAGCCGATGCTATGGTAAAAGCTGCAAAGGTAGAATTAATCGGTAAAGAGACAATCGGCGGCGGTTATGTAACCGTTATGGTTCGCGGTGATGTTGGTGCAGTTAAAGCTGCAACAGATGCCGGAGCAGCAGCAGCTCAAAGAGTTGGAGAATTGGTTTCAGTTCACGTAATTCCACGTCCGCATACTGATGTCGAATTAATTCTTCCTAAAAGACCAAAACTTTAATTCACTATTATGCAGTTAGCACTCGGATTAATAGAAACTAAAGGTTTAATTGGAGCAATTGAGGCTGCCGATGCTATGCTAAAGGCAGCCAATGTTAAACTTATCAGTAAAGAAAAAATTACTGCCGCTTTAGTTACTATTAAAATAGTAGGTGAAGTTGCCGCAGTGCGTTCTGCGATAGATGCAGGAGCAGCCGCGGCTCAAAGAGTAGGACAGTTGGTTTCTACTCATATAATCCCAAGACCTGATGATCAATTAGAACCTTTTATTTACGATCTTTTCCCTGATGAAATTCAAAAAAAATCCAAACCAAAAAAAGAAAAAAAATCTTCGATTGATCATCCAAGTTTGTTTTCTCAAGATGAACATATAGTTATGGATGCCAATCAAATTACAGATGATGAAGAATTACTGAATTCGGATGAAGAAGAAATATCCGATACTGAAATTGATATTTTGGAAAGTGATTCGAATAAAGGTAGTTCTAAGATAGAAGTATCTGAAGTTATTGATGAGCAATCAGATTCTGAGTTAGACGGCGTAGATTTATTGAAAACTGAATCCGTAGAAGATTTTCATAAGGAAAATGAAGAAGAAAATTTCTCCTCCGAAACTAATTCTTCTGAAGAAGTAAATCTCTCTTCTATAAGCGAACCATTAGAGGATAACGAAAATTTGGATTATGATGAATCGCTTCCTGAATATGAAGAAGAATTAGACGATGAACTTCCGGAAGAAATTGATGGCGAACTGGGCGAGAATGATTTTGAAGAAATTGAGAGCGAACTTGACGGTGAAATAGATTCAGAACTTGACGGTGAGTCAGTCGATAATGAAATTTCTGACGATATTATTACCGAGCCTTATGATGCTGAACAGGAAGAACCTCTTGAAAATGATAATGAGGATTTATCTTCCAAAGAATCTGAACAAGGTGGGGCTAATATCGAAGTTTCAGAAACAATCCCTGAAGAAGAAGTTCTAATTAAATTGAATGTCCATGATCTTAGAAAATTAGCACGTTCTTTATCTGATTTCCCGATTAAAGGCAGAGAAATCTCCAAAGCAAATAGAAACATTCTAATCGATTATTTCAATCAATTAAGAAAATAATTTTCCTTAAATTCCCTTCTAAATAATAACTTTTTTTATATTGAGAGTATGAGTAAAAAAATTATAACAATTTCTTTTATTGTCTTCTTCTCTTTAGCACTTTGGGTTTCTGTTTCGTTATCTAACGAATATTACACAACTATAACAGTTCCTATTGTATTTACTGATTTACCTGAGGATTATATTGTCGGAAGTTCCTCGGCGAAGGAAGTTAGAATAGGGCTTAAGGGAGAAGGTTGGTTGCTTACAAAACTTTTTACAGGTAAGCTGCCAATTTTTGAGATTACTCTTAATAAAAGTAGTTCGATTAAAAATTTGTTCATTCGCAATTTTATCGAAAATAATAGTTGGATAACTTCTAGAATGCAAGTTGTTGATATTAATCCTAGTCAAATAACAATCGATATAGATAGAGTTTTTATAAAAAAAGTTCCTATCAAACCAAGAACGAAACTTTCTTTTAAAGAAGGATATGGGATAGCATCTAAAGTATTTATCGATCCTGAATCAGTATCAGTATATGGTACGATGTCCAATATTAGAAAAATTGATAGTGTAGAAACCTATGAGAAAGAGTTTGATAATATTGATGAGAAGGTCGGATCTTCGCTTAAATTAAAACCAATTCCGGATGTTTATTACAAAAGAGATAATACTTTAGTTTACTTTGATGTACAAAAGACTTCTGATAAAACTTTTAAAGATATAGATATAGAAATAATAAATGTTCCAAGAGGAAGAGAATTAGTATTGTATCCCTCTAAAATATCTATTACGTTTCGAGGCGGTATGCTTAATCTTGGCAAACTTAATAAAGATGCAATTAGAGTTTATGTCGATTACTGGAAAGCAATAAAAGATACCTCCGGTACAATCGAACCAATTGTTGAACATCCGCATAATATAGAATTATTAAATACAGAACCTAATTCCCTAAAATATATAATTAAAGAGTATTGATATGTTCATTTCCTTTGAAGGGCTGGATTTTTCCGGAAAATCAACACAGGTAGATTTATTAAAGAATTATTTTGAAAGTAATGGAAAAGATGTTCTTTTGATAAGAGAACCGGGAGGGACATCCATTTCAGAAAAAATTAGAGATATTTTATTAGATAAAAAAAATTCTCAGATGCATATTGAAACTGAACTCTTGCTATTTACTGCAAGCAGAGCACAATTAGTTAATGAAGTTATTATACCTGCATTAAATGAAGGAAAGATAGTAATCTCAGACCGTTTTCATGATTCATCAATTGCTTACCAAAGTTATGGACGTGGGATTTCACTTGAGTTTGTTAAGAATTTGCAAAATTATATTATTAGAAATGTTGTCCCTGCTTTGACTTTTTTTATAGATGTCGATATAAAAGAGATGTTTAATAGAAAAAATGGTATTCTGCCTTTTGATTTAGATAGAATCGAATTATCAGATGAACAATTTTATAATAAAGTAAGAAACGGTTACTTAGAGATTGCGAAAAAGGAAGAAAGATTTATTTTAATTAATGGTACGGATTCTATTGAAGATATCCACAATTTTATTCTTAAGAAAGTAATGAATTATGAAACCACTATATAAATATGCAGTAATATCGATAGTAATATTTTCTTTAGGTTTTATTCCCGGAGATAATGATATCTATTTCCAAATATCGAAAAACATAGAGTTATTCGGTAAAATATATAAAGAAGTGGCAGTGAATTACGTTGAGGATGTTGATCCCGAAGAATTTATGCTTGCCGGCATTAAAGGTATGCTTTCTTCTCTGGATCCATACACAAATTTTATTGATGAGAATCTTCAAAAGGATATAGACGTAATTACCAAAGGCATATATGGCGGGATAGGTGCTTCTGTCGGAATACGAAATAATGAGGTTACTATTATTGATCTTCTAGAAGGATATTCTGCTCAAAGACAAGGAATAAAGATTGGAGATGTTATTGCTAAAATAGATGATAATAATATCTCGGTTGATAATTACGAGCGATTAACTGAATTTCTTAAAGGAGAACCGGGAACATTAGTTAATATTCTTATAAAAAGGGATGGTGAATCAAAGCTAATCAATTTTAATATATTAAGAGAAGAGATTGAAGTAAAGAATCTAACTTACTATGGTTTTGTACCTGAGAATTCTGATAACGTTTATCTGAAATTAAGTAGTTTTAATAGAAGTGCCGGAGATGAAGTAAAAAAAGCCATAGTTCAATTAAAATCTGAAAAAAATATTGGTTCGATTATACTTGATTTAAGAGGAAATCCGGGCGGACTCTTGGATGCTGCAATTGATGTTTCGGAAAAATTCTTAAAGAAAGGGCAGCTTATTGTTTCCGTTCAGGGACGCGATTCTTCTGAAACAAAATATTATTATTCGAAAGAAGAGCCGGTTGCTCAAGAGATAAAATTAGTCGTTTTAATTGATGAAGGTTCTGCTAGTGCTTCAGAAATTGTGGCAGGTGCTATTCAAGACCACGATAGAGGTTTAATTCTTGGAACTAATTCATTTGGAAAAGGGCTAGTTCAGACGATCGTTCCATTAAGTTATAAGACGTCTTTAAAAATTACTACTGCTAAATACTATACTCCTTCAGGCAGATCGATCCAAAGAATTGATTATGGAAATAAACGAGTTCTATTAAGCAATAAGGGTGATGATACCACGTATTTTACAGATGCGAAAAGAAAAGTAACGGCATTCGGAGGTATTAAGCCGGATTCTGTTGTTCAAGGTGAATCGAAATCTAAATATATACGGAATCTAAAAGCTGAAGGTATGTTCTTCCGTTTCGCTACTAAGATGAATCAAAAATCAAATGAGAATTTATTGAAAAATATTTCTGATAAAAAACTTGTTGATGAATTTAGTTCTTTTATTAAAGAAGAAAATTTTGTTTTCAGATCGGACTTAACAATTTTATCTGATGAACTTGAGAAGAATGCACGAGAAGAAAAAAATAGTAATTCTCTCTTAGATGAAATTCAATCATTAAAAGAAAAAATTGCATCGTTTGAAAAAGAACAGATTAACCTTTATAAGGATGATCTATTAACGGAGATAAAACTAGAATTATCTACTCACCTTGAAGGCAGGAAAGGAAGAATCTTGGAATCGCTTAAAAATGATAAACAGTTTAAAGTAGCATCTATGATTGCTTCCAGAGAAATAAAATAATACTTACGAATAATTAATTATTTAGTTATATTAAATTTTATAGTTGATTTAAAAAAGTCTAATACTCTTTTGATTGGTTTCATTAAATATTCAGGTTAAATGAAAGAATTAAAAATCTTTACTCATAGCAATCCTCAATTTGGAAGATGTCCGGGATGCAACGAAGTTGGTTCTCTCCATCGTTCCCGAGCTAGAAGTATGAAAGAACAAATAATTAAGAAAATTACTTTCTTTAAATTATTCCGTTGCCGCACTTGTGGTTGGCGAGGCTTTAGATCAACCTTTACTATTACTCAACAATCTCTGAAATCCATAGCTCTATATGCAACATTAATTCTAGCTACGGTTTTAATTATAAGATTAGTTTTAACTAAATTTATTATCAGGTAGTCTTAAACCTGTTTTTGATGCCATATCACCTATACTCGAAAAATCCTTTAGATAATAAATATTATAGAGCATTTTATTTTTTGATAACCAACTCATTATTATTTTTATTCGTTCAATATCCTTAATATCCAAATCTTCTTTCAATTGAAAAACTGTTTCAAAATGCTCTTCAAGCAAATTAAAAAATTTACCATTTTCACTATTATAATAATTATATAAAGCAACTCTTCCATCTTTCATCAAAACAAAGTCCGCTCCAATTTCTCTTTTTATTTCAATTAAAAGATTTGCCTGATTAATCGGTTCTTTGATCGATACCAAGCGATGAAGATTAGCAAGGAGAAAATTAATTTCATCTCGCATCTTTGCCGCATCTTCATATTTTTGATTATCCGAAAGCATTTTCATTTTTTTTAGCATTCTATCTAAAATTGTCTGTTGGTTCCCTTTTAAGAAATCAGATAGGTGATCTAACTCAGCTTCATAATCTTCTTGACTATAAGTTTTTACGCAAGGACCGATGCACTTTTTAACTTCATATAAAAAACAGAGTTTACCTTTTGAAAATTCTTTTTCATTGCATTCTCTTAACATAAAATTTTTATTTAGCAATTCAAATAATTGGTTAACGCTATCTCTGCTGGAGAAAGGTCCATAATAATCGCCGCCGTCCATTTCAAATTTTGTTTTTATTTCTACTTTAGAAAATGGTCGTTCGGTAATTTTAATGAAATAAGTATTAGAGTATTTTTTTAGAAGTTTATTTAATGCAGGTTTATTTTCTTTTATTAATTCGGATTCCAATATTAGTGCCGATAGTTCTGAATTAGTATTTAAAAATTCAATTGTAGAAGCACGTTTTGTAATTTTCTTCTGTTTGGAATTTGAGGAAGAAGTGAAATAACCTGTTACACGACTTTTTAAGGATTTTGCCTTCCCGATATAAACAATCTTTCCCTTAGCATCTTTGAAGAGATACACCCCGCTATTTTTGGGGATTTCTCTTTTCTCGTCTGAAATCTTTTTTAGAATTTTATTATCAATTATTCTTTTAGATTCAGGATATTGGAAATCAAGAAGTGTTTTAACAGTTCCTGAATCATAGATATCACAATACTTATCGACAAATTTTAGGAATAATTTTGCGGTTGCATGTGCATCACCTAATGCTCTATGAGTTGATTTATGTAATATTTTGAGAGTACGAGTAAGATTACCTAAAGATTTTGGTTTAATCTCGGGGACTAATTTTTTTGCTAATCTTACAGTACAAATTGCTGGATTTTCGGGAGGTTCCACCGATGCTCTTCGATATTCCTCTTTTAAAAATGACATATCGAACGGAGCATTATGTGCCACCACTACCGAATTATATAAAAACTTCTCAATTTCAGGTATTATTTGATCAAATGTTGGTGCATCTTCTACGTCATCGTCCGAAATCCCGGTGAGATTTGTAATGAAATAGGGGATTCGACAGCCCGGATTTATTAAAGAAGAGAATTTATCTTTTATTTTCCCATTCTTAATTTTTACTATTCCGATCTCAATAGCCCTGCTATTTATAGCCGAAAGACCGGTTGTTTCAAAATCTAGTACGCAGAATTCCGAATTTTTTATGTCTAAATCTAAAATAGAATTTAATTTTGCCATTAATAAAGTGTATTTTTCAAATTATACTAAAATTAGATATATTTCAGTAATATAAACAGGACAAAATGAATCTGAACATACTTTTTGTAGGAGATATCGTAGGGAAGCCGGGATTGGACATGGTTCAAACGTGGTTGCCTAGTTTAATTAAAAAATATAGAGCCGATTTTGTAATTGTGAATGGTGAAAACGCTGCTGATGGTAAAGGCCTTACCGAAAAAGAAGGTAAAATATTATTTGACCTTGGTGTTCATGTAATCACAGGCGGTAATCATACATGGGATAAACATCAATCACAAGAATACCTTAAAGTAGAACCTCGAGCTTTAAGACCTTTTAATTACCCAAGAGGTACACATGGAAACGGTTATTTTATTATAACAAAAGATAAATATAAATTAGCTGTTCTTAATTTACAGGGAAGAGCATTTATGGCTCCAATCGATTGCCCTTTCCGATCTGCTGAATGGCTGATTTCGAAAATTAGACAAGAAACAAAAAATATTTTCATCGATTTTCATGCTGAGGCAACAGCTGAAAAATTAGCGTTAGCTTTTTTTCTTGATGGTAAAGTCTCGGCGGTAGTGGGTACTCATACTCATACACAAACTGCGGACGAAAGAATTCTTCCTAAAGGGACTGCGTTCATTACCGATAGCGGGATGACTGGACCTTATGAATCCGTAATTGGGATGAAAGCAGATGCAGCAATAAATCGTTTCTTGTATCAAACGCCCCAAAAATATCAGACTGCCACTGATGACCCTCATTTATGTGGCGTTTATTTGAAAATAGATTCGGAAAGCGGATTAGCTACATATATTGAAAGAATTATTCTCCCTGAATTTGAAAAAGGTAATGAATAAATGACTCAAATAATTGATGGTAAATTTGTTGCTTCACAAATCCGAATAGGATTGAAAGAGGAAGCTGAATATTTATTTAAATTAACAAATAAAAAACCAGGCTTAGCTGCTATTTTAGTAGGCGATAATTCAGCTTCTAAAATATATGTTAATTCAAAAAATAAAGCGTGTAACGAAGTAGGATTTCATTCAGTCGTTAAGATAATGGATAGCAGTACTTCGGAAAATGAACTTCTTGATGTAATTCAAAAATTAAATTCTGACGATGAAATAGATGGAATATTGGTTCAGCTACCACTTCCAAAGCATATCGATGAAGATAAAATTATCGAAGCAATCTCACCACAAAAAGATGTGGATGGATTTCATCCAATAAGTTTTGGGAAGCTTGTTATTGGTAAAGAAACTTTTTATCCTTGTACTCCTTTTGGAATCATGGAATTATTGAAATATTATCAAATCGATACTATAGGAAAGCATGTAGTAGTTGTTGGTAGGAGTAATATTGTCGGTAAGCCGATTGCTAATATGCTTGTTCAAAAAAAAGAAGGTGCAAACGCAATCGTAACAATTTGTCATACAGCTTCACCTGATATATCCTATTATACTAAACAAGCTGATATTCTTATCGCTGCTGTTGGTAAGGCAAATATGATTACTCAAGATATGGTTAAGGCAGGAGTTGTGATTATTGATGTGGGAATAAATAGAATTGAAGATGCAAATTCTTCTAAGGGATATAAAGTTGTGGGTGATGTGGATTTTGAAAATGTAAAAGAAAAAACTTCTTTTATTACGCCTGTTCCGGGTGGAGTGGGACCGATGACAATTGCAATGCTTTTGACTAATACACTAAAATCGTTTAAACAAAAAATGAATATAAAATGAGCACAACAACAATTGATAAGATAGTATCGCAAGTTTTTATGGAAAAAGCATTGCGTGATTTTTATTGCACCGGAAATACATGTGTAGGTTGGGAAAGGAATGTAATTGATCAGCCTGCTACGGTTAAAAAAATAATTGATACCGGTGCAGAAAGAATTGCCGCAGGTTTAGGAGTTGGAACTCAACTTCCCGATCAGAATATTGCAAAATATATAGATCATACACTCCTTAAGCCGGATGCAACCCCGGATGAAATAAAAACATTATGTAAAGAGGCTAGAGAATATAGTTTTGCCTCTGTTTGTATTAATCCTTCTTACGTTGAACTATGTGCAGAATTATTAAAAGGAAGTTCTGTAAAAGTATGTACAGTTATTGGATTTCCTTTAGGTGCAAATACAACAACAGTGAAGCGAGCTGAGGCTGAAGAAGCTCTTAATCAGGGCGCAAAAGAGATTGATATGGTTATAAATGTTGGAATGTTAAAGCAGGGCGAATATGATTATGTTTTTAATGATATCAATCAAGTAGTATTAGCTGCTAAAAAGAAAAATGCTCTCTGCAAGGTAATTATAGAAACGGCACTTTTAACTGACGAAGAAAAAATTAAAGCATGTTTGATCAGCAAAAATGCAAAAGCAGATTTCGTAAAGACTTCTACCGGTTTCTCGAAAGGTGGTGCTACCGCCGGAGATGTAGCACTTATGAAATATGTTGTTGGCAGTTCTGTGGGAGTTAAAGCCTCGGGTGGAATTAGAACTACCGAGGACGCATTGAGCATGATATCAAGCGGTGCCGATAGAATTGGAGCAAGTGCTAGTGTAAAAATTGTTACTCATCAAAAATCATCCGAAAGTGGTTATTAGTGGTATTAACTCTTCATGTAATAAAAACTGATGATGGCTTTGATGCTATCGTTCCTTCTCTAAAAGGTTGTGATACTTGGGCGGCAAATGAAGCAGAAGCTATTGAAAAAATTCTTGAATTACTTAAATATTATATCAAATTGCCGGAAGATAAAAAAATTGTAATTGATAAAGCTGCTCAAAAAGGGAATAAAGCTATTTATAAAATTCTATTCGAAAAGCCATGAAA
>CALDDL010000014.1 GCA_937936675.1 uncultured bacterium | reverse complement strand
CAGAGATTAGTTATTAATGATGACTATCTAAAAATAAGTGCAGGAGGGAATGACCCGCTATACACCACTTATACTGCTTCGATGGAACGCTCGCGGCTATATGGTGATAAAGGTTATAAGATGGATTACTATTCCGATTGCACACCAATTACATATAGCGGGGATGAAGCCGGTAAATTTTTTTCACTCTGGAAAATCGATCAAGTAGTAGTAAAAAATATCGGTGAATATTATGAAAAGCCGATCGTTATTGCCTCATTCCCCGATATGGCAGTAATTGAATACTCACCGTTTAAGGGGATAAAAATTCAGGAAACATTTTTTGTTTATAGCTCCTCGATCTCGGTAGTAAGTATCAATATTAAAAACGAAGATAAGATTAAACATGATGTAGAAATATATCCCGTTCTCGAATTAGGAACTGATTCACTCGTTATAAAAAATTTTGATAAAGAAAATAGTGCATATATCACAGGTCATCATGAATCAAAATATCGATTAATAAGTTCATTATATAAGAATGCTCCTTATCCCACTGATACAAGAGATATTTTTGCGGCGGGTTTTGATATCTATTCTTTTGGTGCTTATGAAGGAGATATGAATGATTTTTATAATACAATAAAAACAGATTTCTATTCCGATAATCGAAATGATTCATTGAATCACGCCATCGAAGGCAGTAGAGATTTTATTTCGCTTCATGGAAAGCTTTCGCTCAGTCCGGGTGAAGAAAAAAATATTAAATATTTCCGCGGCTGGCAGGACGTAAATGAAAATCCGCAAGAATTATTAAAGGAAATTAATTCACTCAAAAATCAGTCGCTTCAAAAATATTTAGATAATAACATAAAATTATTCAGTCGCATACCGAGAATAAAATTTAATACCGAAGAGGAAAAACTTATCTATCTCGGAGCATTTAATTTGGTAAGAGGATGCATGCTTCCGCCTGAGGGAAAAACAAATTATAATTATTATGTTTTCTCTCGTGAGCCGCTTTGGGGCTGGGGGCACGGTCATCAAGTGCTTCACGAATCGCTCAGTATGCTCGCTTACGTTTATCTCGACCCCGTTTCTGCGCAAGGTTCACAATATGTTTATATCGAACAGCAGAGGGAGGATGGTCTGATTGCTTATCGACATGGACCACGCGGCATGCAAGATTATCCTCATTTCTCTAAAGTTACCAATAAAGATATGTCATCCACCTCGGCGCCATTTTTCAATTGGATTAACTGGGAAGTATATTCAGTAAGTAAGGATAAAAAATTCCTTAATGATGCCTATCGCTCCGGTAAGAAATATATCAATTGGCTTTTCGAAAACAGGGACTTAAATCATAACGGAACATTTGAATGGGGTCCGTATGGAATAATAGAAAACGTTCGTGATTGGTATAATGCCGTCTTTCAGGTTTCTGCCGATCGATATCTTGATGTCGATAAGGAAGATATTTCCGATGAACTTGAGTGCCTCGATTTGACGGTGATGATAATTAAAGAACTTCGTTCGTTAAGTAAAATAGCAGGCGAGCTCGCAATGGGTGAAGATGCAAAATATTACCTGGCAAAAGCCGATACAATAAGTCAATTAGTGAATGAAAGAATGTGGGATAATGAAAAGAAATTTTTCTTCTCGATTAATAAAGAGGATTTTAGTTTCAAATTTATGAGTCGTGATTTAAGGCGCGAAGAGATTATCGGATTCCTTCCACTTTGGGCTGAGGCAGTCGATAAAGAGAGAGCAGAATTATTAATTAATAAACTCACCGATACAACGAAATTTTGGCGGAAGTATGGAGTGCCGACTCTTGCCGCTGATGACAAATGGTTTTCACCTTATGTTGATTACTGTTGCAAATGGAATGGACCAGTATGGCTACTTTGGGATTATATGGTTTATGACGGATTGCGAAATTATGAGTATGATGATCTAGCGGATCAACTCGCAGATAAAATGATTAATGCGGCATCGGTGCAATTAAAGAAGAATCATAATTTTTGGGAGTCATATAGCCCCGATAATGAAGTGCTAAATTCACCACCGAATTACATCTGGGATTCCATTTTAGCAAAGCTGCTTATAGATAAATATACGCGCTGAGGGTGCTTAATAGCAAGACCATTTGCAGATGCAATTATAAGATGAGGAACATAAGCAAGGAGATAGCCCGCAATAGTAACCGGCTTTTTAAGAATGCTGATTCTTTATTGAATGGTTAAATTTATTTTCGTGTAACGTTTATTAAATAGTAGTGCCATGTATGATACAAGCAATGTGGTTTTATTGTCGGCTAGAGTAATTTAAAAAAATATATGTTGAAAATATAAGAGGTGTAGTTATGAAATCTATTGGACGTTATTTCCTATTGATTATTTCCCTAAGCCTTCTCTTTCCGGCGATTAACCCCGCTCAAGATAAAGGACTTATCAAAAAGTTTGACCTCATTGAGAATGATTTAGAACTTAGCCGCACTGCATCTGCAAATCAATATATGGATAAGATAGGGCTCAAAGCCGCATTAATGGGGAGCGAAAGCGGGAATTTTGAAATGTGGATTTGGCAATGGAAAGTATTGCGTTCTTTCGATCTGCAATTTTTCCTCGGCACTTCCACTACACCCATTTTAAGTAAAGATATAGTAAGAGATATTTCGGTTACTCCCGAGGCAACAACGATAACCTTCGTATATGAATCATTCACGGTAAAGGAGATTATCTATATCCCGTATGAAGAAGAGGGAGCGGTAATATTATTAGATGTATATTCCACAACACCGCTTTCCATTGTACCCGGATTTATGCCCGTGATGCAGCCGCAATGGCCCGCAGGTATTGGAGGACAGTATAGCATTTGGGATTCTAAAGCAAATGCTTATCTCATTTCCGAGTCTCAAAGGAGAGCGAGTTTTTATGTCGGTTCACCGGCGGCTCGTCAGATGGCAGCACCACCCGCTCACATGTTCGCCGATAGCCCGATACAATTCAAATTGGAAATTACACCTAACGAGTCTGCCGAAGGATTCATTCCAATTGTAATAGCAGGAGGGGATGGAATAAGCCGAGACTCTGCCTTCGCTTTATATAATAGACTATTAAGTACCGCAGAAAATCTCTATAGAAAGAATTACGAATACTATAATAATCTCCGGCATAATACGATGGAGATTATTTCTCCCGATAAAAAATTCAATCTTGCTTATGAATGGGGGAAAGTTGCGCTCAATAATCTGATGGTAGAAAACCCAAATCTCGGAAAAGGATTAGTAGCCGGATATGGTTTATCGGGGGGCGGAGGTCGTCCCGGATTCGCATGGTATTTCGGCGGCGATGCTTTTATAAATGCTCTATCTATAATAGGATATGGCGATTATTCCGCCGCAAAAGATCTATTATCCTTCGCACAAAAATGGCAGCGCGAAGAAAATTTCCCGATAAGAAAAAAATCTCCCGAAGAAAAAAATCTTGATATAGGAAAAATGTCGCATGAGCTTTCGCAAAGCGATGGACTTATCGATTGGTGGAACGATTATCATTATGGCTATAATCACGCCGATACCACTCCATGGTATCTTGTGGCAATAGGTGAATATTATAGAAGAAGCGGCGATTTGGATTTTATTCATAAGAGCTGGAATTCTATCATGCAGGCGTATCAATGGTGCATGAGTAAAGATAGCAATAATGATGGACTGATGGATCTCAAGGGTGCGGGACTAGGTGTGCTTGAATTTGGTGCTTTAGTAAAAATCCATAACGATATTTATACTCAAGGTCTTTGGGTGCAGGCGATTAAGGAAGTAAATAACTTAGCTCGCGCAATCGATGATCCCGCATTGATGAAAAAAACCGAAAAGCAGTTCCCTGCGGCAGTTGCAGCTTTAGAAAAAATCTATTGGATGAATGATCTCGACTTTTATAGCTTCGGAGCCAATGAAGCAGGCGATCAGGTAAAAGAAAAATCTCTTTTCCCCACTGCTATTATGTTATTCGATTTCCTCGACTCGGCGAGAACTATCAGCACACTAAAAAACTTCAATCATTCGGATATGGTTACCGATTGGGGAGTGAGAAATCTCTCGAATGAATCGAAGTATTATGATCCCGTTAATTATAATTATGGAACTGTATGGGGATTCAATTCCAATTTTGCCGGCACTGCACTGTTTAATAATCATTTTAATCTTCAGGGATTTGAAGTCATCCGCAATACATATCAGCATGCGTTTAATTATGGACTTGGCGTTTGTCCCGAAGTCTATTCAGGCGATATAAATAATAAGCTTGGCGAAGCATATCATAATCAGGGCTTTAGTACGAGCGGATATATGCTGCCGATAGTTCGCGGACTAGCAGGTATCGATGTAAATTCTGAGGAAAAAACTATTATATTTGCACCGAAGATTCCCGCCGATTGGGATAGCTTAATTATCAAAAATGTAAAATATAGAGGATTCAATTCGGGCAAAAATGCTTCCATCGATTTCTATTATTATAAAAGTGATAACGAAATTAAATTGATTGCAGTCAATAATGATGGGGATAAGGTAAAGGTTATCTTTAAGCCAGATGTGGCACTCGGCTCACAACTTATTTCCGAAGATGCAGAGTTAATCCAAAACGATCAATCCTTTACAATAAGTAAATCATTTGAATTAGCCGATCGATATGAAACAGTAATTAAATATAAATCAGGACCCGAAATTTATCTTCCAGAAAATAAGACAAAAGTAGGAAGCACGAACGAAGGAATAAAAATAATCTCTCAAAAATATTCTAAAGGGAAATGGATTATAGAAGCAGAGGGACTTCCGGGACGCGATTATGAAATTGGTATCAGAGGGGCGAGAAAGATGAATCTTCGGTTTGAGGGTAAAGGAAATAATTTTATAAAAAAGGAGTTTGTAATTGAGTAATGGAAAAAATTTCTGTCTGCTTTCCACAGACAATCTCGAAAATTTTGTAGTTGATGATGAACTCGTTTATGAATCAATTAAAGAAAAAAATTGGAATTTGGATGTAAAATCGTGGCATGATAAAAGTGTCGATTGGAATAATTATGATGCGGTAATGATACGCACTACGTGGGATTATCAGCAGTATCCAGCTGAGTTTTTCGGTGTGCTCGAAACTATCGACCGATCGAATGCGCTGCTTATCAATCCGCTCGAAATCGTGCGATGGAATATTAATAAAAAATATCTTCTTGATTTGGCGGAAGAGGGAGTGAAGATACCGCCGACAGTTCATGGATTTCATATTGATGAAGTAAATTTCGATACTATATTTGAAGTAGAGGGTTCGGATTCGCTAATTATAAAACCGACTGTGAGTGCTAATGCCGATCATACCTATTGGTTCACTCCGGCGAATATCAAGGAACTGCTTCCCAAAATCAAAGAGAGTTTTAAAAATCGTGAATTTTTTATTCAGCCGTTTTTGGAGAATGTAATTAAAGAGGGAGAATATTCGCTAATCCATTTCGGAGGAAAATTAAGCCATACCGTACTCAAAACTCCAAAGACGAATGATTTCAGAGTGCAGGAAGAGCATGGGGGGATTATTACATCCGTCCAACCGGCACCGGAGATAATTAAAACCGCCGAGAACGTGATTGCCGCACTCGGTAGAATCATTTCTCTCGGAAAGATCACAGCCTTACAATCATCGAATGGTTATATTCCATTTCAGGTGCGAGTGGATTTAGTAAGAAACAAAAATAATGAGTTTGAGCTTATGGAATTGGAGATGATTGAGCCGTCACTTTATTTCAGAACTCACGCGGATTCTGTTAAAAATTTTGTTGAGGGATTAGAAAAGCTGCTAGCATAAAAATTGAATCTGAAGAAGCTAATAATATTGTGTTAGTTAGCAACATCATTTGGTCCCCATTTATTAAGAATACAAGCGATTTGTTTTTAAGATTGATAGCTTACCTATTATTATAAATAAAATGAGTTTCCGAAAGGGGAATCTATCTGCATTCAAGCTTGAGATTTGGCGGGATTAAAATATATCTGCGGAGAATATTTTATGGTTTTATACCGGTTATCACTAAGTCTTTCGAGGTTTCGATATCGAAAGGTGAACTATTTAGTCCGCCAAAGAATTCTAACTTTATGAACCCGGAATTAAGAAGATATTTCTCCAATTCGCTCTTGCGATGAGGATATATAGTAGAAGAAAATTCATCATTGCCATTTTTATCGGCTTCATTATTTTTATGTGACACTTTCTTTGTCATATCTTTCGATGATCGTAAATCTGTTTGGCGCATATCGGTGGATGCTAAACCGTTCTTTTCATTCAGCTCATCTATTTCTGATTTCTGTGTAATTTTCTTCACCTTAAATTGCATTTCATCTTCGCCGTAGGTATAACCGCGAGTGATCTCTTCATTATTAATTTTCGTGCGAGCGAAGGTCGGAGTTTTTTCTTTCAGCATCTTATCATAATTAAGGAGCTGAATTATAAATTTCCCTGCCGGTTTTAATATCCGATAAAAATTATCGAGCACAATCTGAATTTGGTCAAATGGAATATTAGCCGGAGTATTTGATGAGGAAATTATCAGATTGAAATTATCATCAAGGTCCGAGGCAATTTCTGCAAGATCGGTTTTAACGGTTTTTAATTTGATATGGAATTTCTCGGCATTAGCTTTTGCTTTTTTAATCATTTCGCCTGAAATATCAAAAGAGGTAACGTCAATCCCGAGTTGAGATAAAGCAATAGAATCAATGCCGGTAGCGCAGCCCAAATCCGCAGCATATAATTTACGCCAATAAAAATTTGCTTTTGCGATATCGTGTGATAAAAATTCGGCGAGCAATTCCTTCCTTCGGATTAGTGCTTTATCGAAATCGATCATCTCGTCATAAAAATTCGATATAGAATCGTAAAATTCCTCTTTCTCCATATAAACTAATTTAGCATAATATCATTTAATATGCCACCATCAATTCCTATAACTACAACTCTTAGAGGTACTTCACGATTAGAAAATTCCACCGCCTGTTGCGCTAATTTCACAAGTCCATTGCAGCAGGGGACTTGCATTACGAGTGCAGTGATTGACTTGATGTTTGATGAATCGATCATGGCGATTAGCTTATCGAGATAGACCTGTTTATTCGTATCAAGTTTAGGACAGGCGATAGCGAGCGTTCTATCTTTAAGGAAATCGGTATGGAAATTGGGATAAGAGAAACCGCAGCAATCGGCAGCGAGCAGTAGGTCCGCATCTCTGAAATGTCCCGCAGAGGGATTTATAAGATGAAGCTGAATGGGCCAATGAGTAAGCTCTGTCTCTATGCGTGCGGAAGAATTGTCCGGGTTTGAAGAGTGATTCCCTCCAATATTTTTGTTATCCTCATTATCAGAATTGCTATCGCCGGCAGTTATCTTACCGCTATCAGCTATATTTCGATCACCACCATTTCCTCTTCTATCAATATCGTTTGCACCGCTTCCATTATTCCCGACTTGTGATCTCTTATTAATTTTCATTTGTTCTTCGCCGCAGCCACTCTTCTCACATTCTCCGCTGCTTTGGAGATTTTTCATACCCATGGCAATTGATTGCTCTCCACACGCAGATTTTCCCTTCTCTCTAATTTCATAAAAAGGGATTGCCATTCCCATTGCAGAGAGATATTCTTTTGCTTCGGCGAGGAAAGCAAATTCGCCATGTTCGGCAAGATGTTGAAGGTGTGCTTTTATTACGTTTTCGCCCCCTTTAACTATGTAATCCATTACCTTAGTTTCGTTGTATGATTCTGCTTCTCTTTCGATTACAGTGAGCGCACCTTCGGGGCAGTATCCGATGCAGGCACCGAGACCATCGCAGAAAAGATCACTAATCAATCGTACTTTGCCATCAATAACCTGCAAAGCACCTTCATGGCATTCGGGCACGCATTCGCCGCAGCCGTTACATTTTTCTTCATTTATTTCTATTATTTTTCTTAGCATTGTTTTCT
>CALDDL010000013.1 GCA_937936675.1 uncultured bacterium | reverse complement strand
AAAACAATATCAGGTTAATATAGACCCTACGATATTGGCTTCTTATAATATCCCGCTTCAAAAAGTGAGAATGGCAATTCAAAGAAGCAATAACGATGTCGGAGGTCGTCTCCTCGAAATAGGTGAAATGGAGTATATGGTCAGAGGTCTTGGCTATATTAAAAGTATTGATGACCTTAAGAAAGTTGCAATCGGTGTTTCGGCAAATTCAGGGACACCAGTCTATCTTGGCGATGTAGCCCACATAAACATTGGTCCCGAACTCAGAAGAGGAATCGCCGAATGGAACGGTGAAGGTGAAGTAGTAGGTGGAATTGTATTAATTCGATTCGGAGAAAATGCTCTTACCGTTATTGAAAAAGTGAAAGAACGAATTGCGGAATTGAAAAAATCACTGCCGGCAGATATTGAAATTGTCTCGGGATATGACCGCTCAAAGCTAATTGAAAGTGCCATAGATAATTTATCAGATAAGTTGATTGAAGAAGGAATAATCGTTGCTTTAGTAATAATTGCATTCCTGCTCCATTTTAGAAGTTCATTCGTAGCAATCTTCACCCTTCCAACGGCAGTCCTTATTTCATTTTTGATAATGAAACTTCAGGGAATTAACGCAAATATAATGTCGCTCGGAGGTATTGCGATTGCTATCGGGGCAATGGTGGACGCTTCAATAATACTTGTGGAGAATGCTCATAAGCATCTTTCTGAAGAGGGTGATAAACCATCCGATCAAAGGAGAGCTCATTGGCAATTGATTCTAGAATCTGCAAAGGAAGTCGGTCCTTCTATTTTTTATTCTCTATTAGTTATTACAATATCTTTCCTTCCTGTTTTTACACTCGAACAACAAGAAGGAAGACTTTTCAAACCGCTGGCATTTACTAAAACCTATGCAATGGGTGCCGCAGCAATACTTGCCGTTACAATTGTTCCGGTATTGCTCGGTTACTTTGTTCGCGGTAAAATGAAAAAAGAAGAGAATAATCCGATAACAAGATTCTTGGTAAAAATTTATCATCCTGTTGTGGATTTCGTTATGAATAGAAGATGGTGGGTAATGGGTGCTGCCTTAATTATTGTACTAATTACTCTAATCCCCTTCTCTAAATTATGTTCTGAATTTATGCCCCCTCTTTATGAAGGTGATCTCCTCTATATGCCTACTACACTTCCCGGTATATCTATTACTAAAGCTAAAGAATTACTCCAGCAGACAGATAAAATAATTAAGTCTTTCCCCGAAGTTGAAACTGTGATGGGAAAAATAGGAAGAGCCGAAACAGCCACCGACCCCGCCCCTTTGACTATGATTGAAACTACAATTCAATTAAAACCTAGTGATCAATGGCGTGATGGAATGACCCCTGATAAATTAATTGAAGAGATGGATGCCGCTATTAAAATTCCGGGTCTTACAAATGCTTGGACTATGCCGATTAAAACTCGTATCGATATGCTCTCTACCGGTATTAAAACACCCGTGGGAATTAAAGTAGCAGGTCCGGACTTAAATACTCTTCAAGAACTCGGTAAAGAGATCGAAGAGGCAGCAAAAACAATACCCGGAACCCGTTCGGCTTATGCCGAGAGATCTGTCGGTGGTAATTATCTTGATTATGTAATCGATAGAAATGCTATTTCTCGGTATGGTTTAACGGTCGGCGATGTGCAGGATGTTTTTATGTCGGCTATCGGTGGAATGAATATCACTAAAACAGTGGAAGGATTAGAAAGATACCCAATAAATTTAAGATATATGAGAGACTACCGTGATAATATTGAAGATATTAAACGAGTCTTAGTACCGCTGCCAAATGGAGGGAATATACCGATTGAACAATTAGGAGCAATAGAAATTAAGAAAGGTCCTCCGATGATTAAATCGGAAAATGCAAGACCAAATACTTGGGTCTATATTGATCTTAATTCTGATACCGATGTGGGTTCTTATATTAAAATTGCAAAGGAAACTATAAATGAAAAAATAAAATTGCCGGCAGGTTATTCTATTAAATGGTCGGGACAATATGAATATATGGAACGAGCTTCTAAACATCTGGCATTAGTAATACCGCTGACTTTATTGATCGTAATTCTTTTGCTTTATATGAATACTAAATCAATGATGAAAACGGGAATCGTTTTATTAGCACTTCCATTCTCAATGGTAGGCGCAATCTGGTATCTCTATATTGCCGGATTTAATTTGAGCGTTGCTGTATGGGTCGGCATTATCGCTCTTCTTGGTGTCGATGCCGAGACCGGTGTTGTAATGCTCCTTTATCTGGATATCGCTTATGAAAAATATAAAAAGAATGGACTTCTAAATTCTGTCTCTGATCTACGAGAAGCAATTTTTGAAGGTGCCGTAAAAAGAATTAGACCGAAAATGATGACCGTTATGACTACTCTTCTTGGTCTATTTCCAATTATTTTAGGTATAGGTACCGGTTCTGATGTGATGAAAAGAATTGCAGCTCCTATGGTTGGTGGTATTATAACAAGTATGATTATGGAGCTTACTGTCTATCCTGCAATCTATTTTACAATAAAAAAACGTGAACTCAAGAAAGAATTATTAATAACTAATGAGGGATAACTATGACAGATAAAAAGGAGAATCATGACGAACATGAAAATCATTCGGCACATAAAATGGAAGATACTCACGGCGATCATAAAGAACACTCGGATCATAAAATGAATAATGAGCATAGTAAGCATTCTGATCATAAAATGAAGGATGAGCACGACGCGCATTCCGGTCATAAAATGAGCAATAATAAAAAAGAACATTCAGCTCACAAAATGAGGAGTGAACATGGTGAGCATTCGCATGGCGGACACAATCAGCAATCTCATCACAGAATGATGATCAGAGATTTTAAAAA
>CALDDL010000012.1 GCA_937936675.1 uncultured bacterium | reverse complement strand
CGCGAAGTTTTTAAAGTAGCAATAGATAATAGAGCCGCTAATATTGTACTTGTCCATAATCATCCTAGCGGAAATCCTGATCCAAGCAATGATGATTTGGAAATAACCAAAACTTTGGTAGATTCTGGTCGAATATTAGGAATTAAAATCTTTGACCATATTATAATAGCCGGTAATTTTTATGTTAGTTTCGTTGAAAAAAGGATTATTTGAACATTTTTTTAGTTATATTTGTTATAATAAGTTATTCCTAATTATTTATATAAATCATTTCATAAACTAAACCGGAGGTAGAAATATGTTGAATTTAAAGAAACATTTAAGTTCAGCTCTTGTTGTAGCCCTCATTGTCGGAACAGTATCACTCACCGGTTGTAGCGGTGTATCCGAAGAACAGATGGCTGAACTTGAAGCTCTTAGAAGCGAAGTTACAGCTCTAGAAAAAGAGACTGGTTCATTAAAAGCAGAAAAAGCTACTTTAGAACGTGAAATAGCTGAGAAGAATTCTAAGCTTGATCAATGCGCTAAAGAAAAAGCTGAAACTAAGAAAAATTTAGAACAATTAGGCCTATAACAGGATAAGGAGAAAACAATGAAATTCAATAAGATATTAGTAGTATTGTTTGGTCTGTTCCTTATCAATTCTGTTACTCTTTTTGCTCAAAGAAAAGAGATGACTCAAGAGGAATGGCAAAGTGAAATGAATCGCCTTACAGAAAGAAAAGCTACTTTAGTAGCTGAACTTAATACTCTTAAGAGCGATGTTGCATCTTTAAAGAAAACAAAAGATGCTATGCAAACATTTGATGCTTGCATGGACGAATTATATGCATTAGTAGGTGCTACAAAAGCTGATGTCGATAATTTCAGAAAACAATTAAACGTATTAAGCGGTAAAATTGATGGACAGGAAGCTCCTAAAGCTGACCGTCAAGCTGAATTAGATGCTATGAAGAAGAATAAAATTTCTGCTCTTCCTGAATTCTTCAATAAAGTACATGACCAGCTACAAAGAAAATTAGATGCTTGGGTTGTTGCTCCTACTGAGATAGCTTATACCGTAGTTAAAGGTGATCACCTCTGGGGTATTGCTAAAAAAGCTGAACATTATAATAACCCATTTGCATGGCCAAATATTTATAAAGCAAACAGAGACCAAATTAAGAATCCTGATTTGATTTATCCAAAACAAACCTTCAAGATTCCTAATTTAACTGAAGAAGAAAAGTCTCAATATGATAAAATTAGAAGAAATTACAAACCTGCACCTCCAACACAGACTGCAAACTAAAATTTATTCTGATTTTGTAATAAAAAAGCCCTGTTTGCTTAGTAGCGAATAGGGCTTTTTCTATTTAAAAAAGGAGGATTTATTGGAAATAGAAAAAATATTAAAACTAGATAATGTTGATCTAATTTCTCTTCTTGGTTTTAACGATTCTAATCTTAAACCTTTGGAAGAAAGATTTTCATCTAATATTATCGTGCGCGGCGAAAACGTGTATATCAAAGGAGTTGCCGAAGAAGTAGAATTAATCGAAAAAGTATTTAAGGAAATGATCTTTGTATTGAATACATCTGGAAAACTAAGACCTGATGACGTTACTACAATAATTGATCTAACAAATCAAGGAAGAGAAGTTATAAGTGATAATGAATTTGAAAACATAGTTTTATATTCAAAAAAAGATGTAATAAAAGCAAAAACACCTAATCAAATAAATTACTTAAAGACAGTCCGTCAAAATGATATCTGTTTTGCAATCGGACCGGCAGGAACAGGTAAGACTTATTTAGCCGTTGCCTTAGCGGTTGCAGCTCTTAAGAAAGGAATTGTAAAAAAAATTGTCTTAGCTCGTCCGGCAGTAGAAGCAGGTGAAAGTCTCGGTTTTCTCCCCGGTGATTTTAAAGAAAAAATAGATCCCTATCTAAGACCACTTTTTGATTCGCTTCAAGATATGCTTCCTACCGAGCAATTAAGAGGGTATATTGAAAAGACGGTTATAGAAATTGTGCCTTTGGCTTTTATGCGCGGTAGAACACTTAATAACGCCTATGTTATATTGGATGAGGCTCAAAATGCCACTATAATGCAGATGAAGATGTTTCTTACCAGACTCGGTCCTAACTCTAAAGCAATCATAACCGGAGATATCACGCAGATTGATTTACCAACAATATCTCAAAGCGGTCTAGTACAAGTAAAAAATATTTTGCAGGGGATTGATGGGGTAGGATTTGTTTATTTTGAAAAGTCCGATGTAGTCCGTCATAAACTAGTAAAAGATATAATTGACGCTTACGAAAAACATAATTCTAATAAACCGCTCTCTTAATCGAAAGCGGTTTACTCATTTATAAAGAAAAACTAATCTACTTAAATTGCTTTTTACTTTCTTCCCAGTATCTATCCATTTCAGGAAGTGAAGACTCGGTAATTTTTTTACCTTTTTCTTTAATTTTCTTTTCTACATAAGTAAATCGATTTATAAATTTTTCATTTGTGTATCTAATAGAATTTTCAGGGTTAATACCTAGGAACCGTGCATAGTTGGTCAATGCGAAGAACAAGTCGCCAAATTCCTTTTCCATTTCTTCTTTATTATTCTCATTGGCTACTTTTTTTAATTCATTAAGTTCTTCTACCACCTTTTCCCAAACGTTATCAACATTATCCCAATCAAAACCAACCTTGGAAGCTTTTTCTTGAAGACGAAATGCGCGTGCTAATCCGGGCATCGCTTTTGGTACTCCTTCTAAAACGGAATCTCTTCCTTCGCCTAATTTAATTTCTTCCCAATTTCTCATTATCTCATCATTGTCCTTAACTTTAGTTTCTCCGAAAATATGCGGATGTCTTCTTATTAATTTTGATGATATTCCGTCTATTACATCATTAATGGAAAAATTATTTTCTTCTTCTGCAATAACAGAATGAAAAAGAATGTGAAGAAGCAGATCTCCTAATTCACCTTTAAGTTCTTTATAATTTTTTTCATCAATAGTTTCAATTAATTCGTAAGATTCTTCTAAAGTAGCTGCTTTAATACTATCATGAGTTTGTTCTTTATCCCAAGGACATTCATTACGAAGTTTTTTCATAATTCCCCAGAGTTCTTCAAATTTTTCGCCTGTCATTTATCCTCATATTTTTTTCAATTGCTTATGCCAATTAAAAGTTTTTTTTATTTAATAAAAAGGGATTATTTTAATAGTACTAAAATATGGAGATAATATGTACGAACAAAAATTAAAAGAATTAGGAATCGTTGTTCCCGAAGCACCAAAACCTTTAGCAGCTTATGTACCAGCTAAAAGAATGCACAAATTAGTTTTTACTGCAGGTCAACTTCCATTTGTTGACGGGAAATTACTATTTCAAGGTAAATTAGGGGTTGATGTTTCTGAGGAAGATGGTATTAAATGTGCTAAACAATCTGCAATCAACTGCTTAAGTGCAATTAAGTCCGTCATAGGTTCAATAGATAATATTGAATCGATTGTTAAAGTAACTGTATTTGTAAATTCATCGGAAACTTTTACAAATCATCCTAAAATTGCTAATGGTGCTTCTGAATTTTTAGTAGAGGTATTTGGTGATGAAGGCAAGCATGCTCGCAGTGCCGTAGGTGTTGCTCAGTTACCTATGAATGCGCCGGTTGAAATCGAAATGATTGTAAAAGTTATTGATTGATACGAAACATTTATCTATTATTGCGGTATAAATAAGAAAGTAAGAATTTATTATGAAAAAATTATTTATAATTTTATTAATTAGTTCAATTCCGCTTACGGCGCAATTCAAAGATCAGCCAAATAGTGCTCCAAGTATTAAGAGTGGAATTCTTAGCGGTAATTCAAATTCACTTTTCGGATTTATTAACCCCGATAATTTTAGTATGCATCACACATTTAATATGTCATATACTGCAGCCGGCTCGTTCGGTATGGCGCTTGGAGCATACACTAATTCAATGGCATATAAATTCACTGATAACTTAAATGTAGAGACAGATATTAGTGTAGTAAATTCACCATATAATTCAATGAATAGTAAAGAATTTGCTAATCAATTTAATGGTGTTTATTTAAGTAGAGCACAAATAAATTATAAACCATCAGAGAATATGACTATAATGTTGCAATATCGCCAGCTTCCGGCAGGTTCTTTTTATCCTTATTCCTATTATGGCAATAATTCTTTTTATGGAAATAATCCGTTTTATAGAGATAATTTTTTTAATGATCCTTTCGGAAGGAATTAAATCCTAAATTTAGTTAAATTAAATAACCGGATTTTCCGGTTATTTTTTTATTTAAATTGGCTCTATGAAATCGAAACGTAAACCTGCCGTAAAAAAATCCGGCAATATAGATCTAAAAAGCTCAACATTAAATATGTTGATGAACATTGCTATTTTTATCCTAGTTATTGTAATTATATTTTTAAGTTATTCTATATATTTAAAGGTGTTTTCAATAACACCTGAAGAGATAGCCGAAACTAGAGATAATAAGCCATCGGATATTATACAAGTCGAAGTGCTAAATGGATGTGGAATCCCCGGTGCTGCTACACGTTTCGCTGAGTATTTAAGGGCAAATAAATTTGATGTAATTTCTACTTCTAATGATAAAGAAATAGATGAAACGCTAGTTATAGCTCGAACTCAAAATATGCAAAACGCATATACGGTTGCAGAGGCTCTTGGAGTTAAAAAAGAAAACGTTAATCAGATACTAAACGATGATTATTTCTTGGACGTTTCTATTATTATTGGCAGAGATTATTATACGTTAAAACCATTAAAATGAGGTATTATTGGATTCATTAAAATTCGCAAAAAAAATAGCGGGTATTGTCCTTTCTAAAAAGGGGACTGATATTAGATTGTTAGATTTAAAAAAACTTTCCGGAATTTCAGATTATTTTTTAATCTGTTCTGCCGATTCTGATCGTCAGGTAAAAGCAATTGCAGATGAAGTGGATAAAATACTTAGCGAAGAAGGCATTAAATGCATTCATCGCGAAGGATTTGAATCATTAAATTGGGTGATTCTTGATTACTTTGACGTAATTGTTCACGTATTCAAAAACGAAACACGCCAATTTTATGGTCTCGAAAAATTATGGGGTGATGCCCCGGTCATATTTATTGAAGATGAATTACCAAACATGGAGAATGAAGTTGAAAGAGTACCTAAGCGGACTGTTCGCAAATCTATCAAAAAATCTTGAGTATCTTAATAATACTCCAATTCTTTTTAATGTACCGAATCAAGCAAATTTCGGTGATCTATCTACAAATATAGCTCTTTCGGTTGCTAAAGGATTGAAAAGAAATCCTCGTGAAGTTGCTCAAGAAATTGTTGATAATATTTCTTTAGATAGAAATATTATTGATAAGATTGAAATAGCCGGACCCGGGTTTATTAATTTCTTTTTTAATCCCGAGTACTTAGCTCAAATAATAAAAATAATTCACGCTCAAGAAAATGAATATGGAAAGAGCAAAAAATATATAGGTGTACGAGCAAATGTAGAATTTATTTCTGCTAATCCTACCGGACCGCTTACTGTTGGTCATGGACGAAATGCTGTAGTTGGAGATACGGTTGCTAATCTTTTAGAGGCAGTCGGTTATGACGTTGACCGTGAATATTATTTTAATAATGCCGGAAGACAGATGCGTGTTTTAGGGGATTCCGTAAGATTGCGTTATCTTCAATTGATGGGTGATAATTTAGAATTCCCTGAAGATTATTATCAAGGAGAATATATTAAAGAAATTGCTCAGAAACTTTATAGCGAATTTGGTGATTCATTAAAAGATGAAGGTCCTGAAGGATTATTCAAAGAGACTGCAGAAAAAGAGATTTTTAATGATATAATTAAAACCATGGAAAATATCGGCATTAAGATGAAGATATTTTACAATGAAAATAGCCTTTATCAAGAAGATAGAATTAATCAATTGCTGAGGCTATTCAAGGAAAAAAATCTATCTTATGAAAACGAAGGTGCTCTATGGTTAAAGCTATCTGAACTTGGAAATGAACAGGATAAAGTGATAGTAAAATCATCTGGCGAGCCAACTTATAGGCTTCCTGATATTGCATATCATATTACTAAGTTTGAAAGAGGTTATGATCTTATAGTTGATTTATTTGGCTCCGATCATAATGCTACTTATCCCGATGTTCTTGCAGGACTTAAATCATTAGGTTACGATTCAGAAAAAATAAAAGTTTTAATTCATCAATTTGTTACCATATTACAAAATGGTGAAATTGTAAAAATGTCCACGCGTAAAGCCAATTATATTACTTTAGACGAACTATCCGATGAAGTAGGCAAAGATGTAGTAAGATATTTCTTCAACATGCGAAGTATTAATAGTCATCTAAATTTTGATCTTGACGTTGCTAAAAAGCAATCAGACGAAAATCCTGTATTTTATCTTCAATATGCACACGCAAGGATCTCATCAATATTAAAGATGACTTCAGAACAGGGATTAAAATCAGACATAAATCAAGTGGGCTTATTACGGAAAACCGAAGAACAAAATCTCATAAAAAAGATAATTGAATATCCTGAAGAGGTTCTATATAGTGCAGAACATTTTGAGACTCATAGGATACCTGTATTCTTAGAAGAATTAGCTTCGTTATTTCATAAGTTCTATACAGAATGCAGAATAATCGGAAGCGAAAAAAATCTTGCCGAGGCAAGAATTGCATTGGTGGAAGCAGTTCAGATAGTAATTAAAAATGGATTAAATATTCTGGGTGTTAGCGCACCAAATAGAATGTAAAAAAATTTTATGCAAGGGCAGCGGAGAATGCAATAATTTTTCCTGCCCCATTTTCTTTTAGTACTTTCGCACACTCAATTATTGTACTGCCGGTTGTTATTATATCATCTATTAATAAAATATTTTTGCCTTCAAGATTTTCCTTTCCGTAAAATTTAAAAGCATCTTTCACATTCGCTTTTCTTTCTTGATTAGTAAGATGAGTTTGAGATTCCGTATTTTTTATTCTTTTAACTAAATAAGTATCTAATGGAATTTTAGTTATTCCGGATATTCCTTTAGCAATGTAAAAGGATTGATTGTAACCGCGTTCTGTAAATTTAATTCTATGTAGCGGAACTGGTATAATTAGTTCAATTTTTTCATTTTCAAAATAAGTGGAATTCTCTGAAGCAATTAATTGACCAATATAATTTCCTATTCGATAGTTACTTTGATATTTAAGGCAGTGAATAAGTGATTGGATAGGAGTATTTTTTGCAAATAAAAACAGTGCATTTAATTCATTAACAGCATTTGAGGATTCAAAAAATTTATTAAATTTTTCTTTAGCGTAATTATTTTCACATTTGGCAAGTTTTGAACCGCATTCATTGCAAAGGAATTGCTCTTTTGCATTTAACTTAGTATTACAATAGAGGCAATATCTAGGAAGAAAAAAATCTAATAAATTATTTATCAATGAGGGGAACGAATTAGTTTTCACCTTTCTCTGCTAAGAATTTACCTAATTTTTTATCGTTAAAATCAAGATGATTATAAAACCAAGTCTTGAATGATTTCATATTTTCAGTGCCAAAATTTATCTTGCCGCTCCTATATGCCACTGCATCGTCTCTATAATGTTTTAATACTCTATCATGTTCTAACTTATGAGAAATGTAACCTTGAAATTTTGTTTCTTTCATTAAATTTTCTTCATATTCAAAATGTGCCTGCAGATCAAGAACCAATTTATCAAATTGCTTTAATATATTTTCTCTATCACTAATCAAAATAGCATCATATAAATCATTGGCAATATTAATCATTCTAATATGTTGGTTATCAATTTCTCTAAATATGCATGATGCTTCATCATTAAATTCAATAAATTTCATTTTGCCCTCATATTTGTTATAACATACCGAATCGTTTTCTGTAAAACCATTCAACTGTAAATAAAAGAATAATTATTGATAATATCCAATAATTTGACCATAATAAATACTCGTCAATCGACACGTTATCCTTATTTTTGCCTTTTTGGAGTTCAATAATCTCATCAATTATTCGGTCTTTTTCTTCGATGGAGAAATATTTTCCGCCACTATTTTTTGCCAGATTGAAAAGAAGATTTATATTCATTCTTCTTTCAAGAGCTTCTATTTCCATGTCTCCAATATTAAATTTAATTGGATCGCTTTTAAGCGAAGTATTGCTAATAGCTGCGGTTCCGTTAATGACGAAGTCTCCGGTTTCTAAAATATCAAGTGTTGTTTTATAAATCCCATTTTGGAAAGGAGACAAGATTAATTCTTTTTCAAAATCTTTTTTACTAATATTAATTTTAATTTCAGCATCCGAGATTGGATTAAATGATTGATCATATAGTTCAGCATATACCTCTATTGGCTCACCTGTTGAAAAATTTTTCTTAGATGTCCTGATTATAAAATTTTTCTGTTTATCATTTTTTATTAACCATTTAGATGACGAAATAATAAAATTATCAAAGAAATTTGATTTATCTTCAGCCAATTGCAGTTTCCATTTCCAAATATCTTGAGCAAGAATAATTATCGATCTTTGAGCACCAAAGCTTTTAGCAGCTATTAATGGGGTGTTTGTGGGTATTCCTCTTATTTTACTATTTGCAATTAACATGCTCTCAGGTTTAAGACTGAAATTTGCGTTAAGTCGATTAATCGGAGGGAGTTTTTCCCAAACCGCATTATCAGCTAAATCAGAAAATATTAATCCAACATTGTTTATCTGAACATCGGGCTGTACTTCAATTAAACTATTATTTTGTGATGTTATTACCACAGGCAAAATTTTCTCAAAAGATTTTAATTTCCTTAAGTCAGTCGATGAATTCAATACCCAAAAAAAGGGCTTATTTTTTGTGATCAAATAATTATTTATAAGGTTATCTAGTTCACTCTTTGATTTTGAAATCGGATAACCGATGATAAAAATTAAATCAGTACTATCTTGAGCAAAAAGATTTTTTTCTTCGAGTATTTTATTATCAGATACATTAATAAATTTATTTATAATAATATTTTCATCTGCTGATAATGAACTGAGTATAAATGTTAAATCAGTTGACGGTGCGCCGGCAATAATACTTACTCTGATCTTCTCCTTCATTATTTCAAGATAAAAATTATATCGATTGTTTTTTTCGGTAATTTCATCCTGAAGATTTTTGATATAAACAGATAATTTTTTTTCACCGCTGTTCTTAGGTGTATAGTCAAATTTAATTTGATTTAACGAAGTTTCATTAAAAATAATTTCTTTTGAATCGATTAATTTGTTTTCTTCATAAAGATATGCGACACTGCTTTTACCTGAGAAACCATTATTAATTATATCTGCTTCAATTGTTGTGGGAGAGCCTACATAAATAAACTTATTGTAATTTACATTTGATATATATATGTCTTTTTCACGAGATGTATCGCCTACGCCAACTGTAATAATGGGAAAATTCATTTTTTCCGATCTAAATATAGGACTAGAACCTTCTGTAATAATTCCATCGGAAATTATAGTAGTCGAAGCAATATTGCCCTTTACTGAGTCCAAGTAATTAAATATATTTTCAAAATTAGTAACGGGTTCAGAAAAATATAGTTTATCATTTTTCCCTACTTCCTTACTATTTCTGCCAAAAGAAATAAATTTTACTGGTAATTTATATTCATTAATCTTTGTTAATAACTCATTAATATTTGTTGTTCGTTTTAAGCTATCTTTTAAGGAGATTGAGCGTGAGTTATCAATAAAAACATAATTAATTGGATTATCCGGTGTGCGACTTATAATAGATAAAACGGGATCGAATAAAAGGAAGAGTATAAAAGCAAGAATAAGACTTCTAATTAGTATAAATAGAATCTTCGCTTTTCTATCCAATTTGGGGAGTGTATATTTATAAATATAAATTGAGAACAGAGCGAATAATATTATCCCAAGAATTAATAAAAATGTGCCGCTGGATATTGATAAACTAAATTCACTCACTCTTAAAAATTACTCCTTTACTTTTCTGAAAATCTCGGGAATATCCCAACTTTGCATATTTTCATAAGTCTTATAATCAGTTAAGTCAAAATGAATAGGGCTGACAGTTACATAATTATTTTTAATAGCATTCTGATCGGTATCCAAAGTAATATCTGTATCCACGAGTTTTCCGGTAAGCCAAAAATATTTTTTGCCATAAGGGTCTAATCGTTCTTCATAAATATCATCCCATTTAGATTTACCTTGTTTGGTGAGTAATACACCTGAAATTTTTTCAGAAGGCAAATCTGGGACATTAACATTTAAAAGAGTCCCTTTTTCAAGACCATTCTTTACAACTAATTTTGTTAATCCTTTTACGACTTCATTAGCATACTCAAAATTTTTAGCTTCATGACTTGTAACCGAAACGGCAATTGCAGGTACATCCATGATTGCCGCCTCTCTAGCTGCTGAAACCGTACCGGAATATATAATATTAATTGCGGTATTAGAACCATGATTAATACCAGAAATTACTATATCGGGGGTAACTTTCATAATATTTCTAATTCCAATTTTTATACAATCGGCAGGAGTGCCATCGACTGCATATCCAAAAAAATCTCCATTTTTATAATATTCTATTACTCTCAATGGCATTTTCATCGTTATTGCATGACCTACTGCACTTTGTTCTGTTCTCGGAGCTATCACTGTTACTTCTCCCAATTCTTTCATAGCATTAGCTAAAGCATAAATCCCCGCTGAATCAATTCCATCGTCATTCGATATTAGTATTTTCAATTCTAATTTCCTATATTTTTTTAATAGTTACAAATATACTTAAATACTATTTCTATTAAAATTAGTAAGTTATCTATCATAATTTTTATCGGAAGTTTTTTATGAGAAAAATTCAAATATATTTGCTGTTAGCGTTTTTAATTTATCTTCCTAAGAACATATTGTCACAATCGGAAGAACCTGCTTTTGAATTATATTTAATTGATTCATTTATTACCTTAGAAGAACCATATACATTAATAGTTTCATTTTTTACGAGCGAAGAATGTAAGTCCACTATAAGAATCGGTGAAAAAGATTTTATAATTTCAAAAGATTATTCAGAAGATCATAAAATCAAAATTGATCTTTCGGGATTCGAGCTAAAGAATGAAACACTAGCTTATGAATTGATCTGTGGAAATAAAGAAGGGAAATTTATTCACCAAAAATATTCAGCAAATGTGCCCTCAAATAAAGTATTCTCTGCCGAAAGCGAACAAAGCTTACTAACGGTCTGCTGCTTTGGTGGAGTTATTTTTGGAATCCCCTCACCATCGATATTTTCCTTTGAGGATAAAACCAATTTCGGTTTTTCCAAAGAGATTCCTTTATTTTCTTTTTTTTCCAAAAGTTTCAATTACCCATTTGGATTTATTAGTATTGAATATACTCATATATTAAAAGGTAAAGTTCAGAATCTTTTTAGAACGGGTTACAAACAGATTTTTCAGATTGAAGGAATTGAATATATTTCGCCCGGAATAACTTACAACACAAATTTTGTCGGTTATAATGGAATAGGAACTGAAGTATCAGCGGGGTTATTTACAGTCTCTAATATATTTACTTTTTATGGACGGTATAGATTTAATTTTGTACCCGGAAATTCAAAAAATAATTTTCATGAATTTTCTATCGGTCTTTATTCTAATTTCCTTTCAATAAATTTTTAAGATCATGGCTATAAATACAGAAAATATTTTTTCAGTTTCCGCAATAACCGGATTAATTAAATCCACACTCGAAGAATCATTCGGACAAATTTCTGTTATTGGAGAAATATCCAATTTCAAAGCGCACGTTTCAGGACATTGGTATTTTACATTAAAGGATGCTTCAGCTCAAATTAGCTGCACGATGTGGAAAGGTAATAATTCTTATGTATTCTTCACACCGCAAGACGGAATGAAGATAATAATAAATGGAAAACTTTCGGTTTATCCGCCACGCGGAACATATCAAATTGATGTTCGTTCGATGATCCCTGCCGGAGAGGGAGAACTTCAAGCAGCTTTTGACAAGCTTAAGAGAAAACTCAATGAAGAAGGATTATTCAATCCCGAAATAAAAAAAGATATTCCTCAATTCCCTAAAAGAATTGGGATTGTAACTGCCAGAGACGGTGCGGCTCTTCAGGATATGATTAATTCTGCCAAAAGACGTTATCCATTAACCGAAATTTTTCTTTATCCATCTAAAGTTCAGGGCGAAGGTGCTGCTCAAGAAATTGTTAAGGGCATTGAATTTATTAATAAGTTAAATAATATTGACGTCTTGATTTTAGCCAGAGGCGGAGGATCATTAGAAGATTTATGGGCATTCAATGAAGAGATAGTTGCCCGGGCAATCTTTAATTCTAATATCCCGATCATTACAGGTATTGGACATGAAATAGATTTTACGATTTCCGATTTCGCTGCGGATAAAAGAGCATCAACTCCAACTGCAGCAATGGAACTAGCTACTCCTGATCGTGAAGACATTCTATCTTTTATTACCGATTTTATTGAGAATATTGATACAGAAATCTTAAAAGGAATTGATGATAAAAGGAATAAACTTTCGAGAATAATAAATTCTTATGGATTTAGATTACCCGAGGACGTTATTAAGGTGAGGACACAATATCTTGATTCAATCTTATATAAATTAATTGCTGGGATTGATAAAAAACTTACATATAAAAGGAATTTACTATCACTTCTCGACCAAAAAATTGATAAATTTGATTTTAATAAAATTCTGAAAAGAGGTTTTTCATTAATTCATCAAGATGAAAAACTCATTCAAAGAGCAGAAAATTTTAATAAAGAGAATCCATTTTTAATTAAATTTTTTGATGGTGAAATAAGGATTGACAATGACAAAAAAGAAAGATGATTCATTTGAATCTAGGCTAAATCGCCTTGAAGAGATATCCGGTCTCTTAGAAAATAATCAGACAAGTTTGGATGATTCAATAAAACTTTATGAAGAGGGAATTAATTTAGCAAAAATTTGTTTTACTACATTAAAGGATGCAGAACTAAAAGTAGTTGACTTAAAAAAGCAGTTAGAACAAAATTTTGAAGGAAATTCCTAAAGGAGATTTAAGTAGAATGATTGATTCATCAAATTATAAAATATTATTTAATGTAGATAAACCATCTGACTTAAAGAATTTATCTATTCATGATTTAAAAATATTGTCAACAGAGATTCGTCAATATCTTGTTGATGTAATTTCAGAAATAGGAGGACATTTTGGCGGCGGGCTTGGAACAGTGGAACTTACCGTTGCGTTGCATAAAGTTTTTAACACTCCTAAAGACTTAATAGTATGGGATACAGGGCATCAAGCCTATCCACATAAGATCATTACAGGAAGAAGGGATAAGATGCCTACCATAAGGCGTTTTAATGGCTTGAGCGGCTTCTTAAAGCGTTCTGAAAGCGAATATGATGCCTTCGGTGCCGGTCATGCCTCTACATCAATCTCTGCTGCTCTAGGTATGGCTGCTGCTCGTGATATTAATAAAGATGAAAAGAAAGTGATAGCCATTATAGGCGATGGTGCAATGACTGGTGGTATGGCTTATGAGGCTATGAATAATTCCGGAATTATTAAATCGAATTTAATTGTCGTTCTAAATGATAATAATATGTCAATTGCTCCGAATGTTTGGACGGTATCAAACTATTTTACTGAGATGATTTCGCATCCCGAATATAATCGCTTTAAAGGAGCTATTTGGGATTTGACCGGCAAACTTGATGATTTTGGAGATAGAATCAGGAAAGTGGCGGCACGTGTGGAAACCGGAATCAAGGCGATTATTACTCCCGGTATGCTATTCGAGGCATTAGGATTTAGGTATTTTGGTCCTATAAATGGGCATAATCTAAATCAATTGATAAAGATATTTGAACACGTACAGAAATTAAGCGGTCCCATTTTGGTTCATGCAATTACTGAAAAAGGGAAAGGTTATAAACCAGCAGAAGGGCATGTTCAGAAATTTCATGCCGCTACACCATTCGATAAAATTACCGGTCAAGTTTATAAGAAAGAGGGAGCAGCACCTTCTTATACATCAATCTTTGGAAAAGCTTTAGTTGAAATCGTTAAAGAGAATCCTAAAGTCGTTGGTATCACAGGCGCAATGCCGGATGGAACCGGTTTGGATTATTTAAGGAATGAATATCCGAAGAATTATTTCGATGTTGGAATAGCAGAAGAACATGGTGTTACCTTTGCCGCTGGAATGGCAACTCAAGGTATAATTCCCGTGGTGGCTATCTATTCTACATTTTTACAAAGAGCAATTGATCAAATTATTCATGATATAAGTCTTCAAAAACTTCATGTGGTTTTTGTACTTGATCGTGCAGGTTTGGTAGGTGCTGATGGACCTACTCATCATGGAACATTCGATCTTACTTATTTAAGAATGATTCCAAACATGGTAATTATGGCTCCAAAAGATGAAGCTGAATTAAGGAATATGCTTTATACAGCAGTTAATTACAAAGATGGTCCTATTGCAATACGTTATCCAAGAGGTTCTGCTCTGGGTGTGGAAATAAAAGAAGGTTTTGAAGGATTACCGATCGGAAAAAGTGAAATTATTAAATCCGGCGAATCGGTGGCTCTTCTTGCTGTCGGTAACATGGTAGAATATGCCAAGAAAGCCGACTTATTATTAAACGAATCAGGAATTAATGCCGAAATAGTAAATGTAAGATTTGTAAAACCATTAGATAATGAACTTTTGGATGATATTGCAGCTCGGTTTAATAAAATTGTAACATTAGAAGAAAGCACAATTGTAGGCGGATTTGGTTCGGGAGTATTAGAGTATTTCTCTGAAAAGAATTATAAAAATGACGTTCTAAGAATAGCATTGCCCGATGGATATATCGATCACGGTACTCAAGAAGAACTCCATAAATTAATTGGAATTGACCCTGAGGGTATTGCAGAAAGAACTAAGAAGTTCCTAAATTTATAATAAATAGAAAATTGATATGGAAAAAACAAAAGTCGGAATAATTGGTCTCGGGGGTATTGCTCAATTAGTGCATCTTCCTATTTTAAATAAACAACCGAATGTTTCTATTGAAGCTATTTGCGATCTTACAAAGTCGAGATTAAAATCAGTCGGAGAAAAATATAATATTTCAAAAAGATTTTCGGATTATAAGGAATTATTAGCACTCGATGATATAGAAGCGGTTATAATAGCGACTCCAACAAATACACATTCAGAAATAGCATTGGAAGCATTGAAAGCAGGTAAAGATACTCTAGTAGAAAAACCGATGGCTAGAACTTCCGAAGAAGCTAAAAGAATACATGAAGCTGCAAAAAAATATAAAAAGCATTTAATGATCGGGATGAATCTTCGTTATCGTCCTGATGCTATGCTTCTGAAGAGTTTGATAAACAGTAAAGAATTGGGTGATCTATTTTTAATAAAGTGTAGCTGGATAAAACCACAGAGCAGCAGCAGTAAATGGTTTATCGATAAATCAATTTCCGGCGGTGGAGTAATTATGGATTTGGGAATTGTAATATTAGATTTAGCTCTTTGGCTATATGATTTTATTCCAATAAAAAGTGTCTCCGTTCAGAAATTTCATCATAAGTTAAAAGATGTAGAAGATTCCGCAGTTGGATTTATTAGATTAGAAAATGGTTCTGTAATTAGTTTTGAAGTTAGCTGGAGTCTATATTCAGAGACAAATGGCTTTAATCTTACTGCTTTTGGAACAAAGGGGTCTGCAATGCTAAATCCGCTGCGTGCATATAAAAGAATCGATTCGCTAAGTTTGGATTATTCCACTTCCACTACATCTAGTAAAACAAATCTATTTCGGAAGTCTTATGAAAACGAACTGAAGCATTTCATTGGCTCTGTAAGAGGAAATAATCCAGTAATCTCTTCAAGCGAAAATGCTATGATGAGAATGAAACTTTTAGATGCAATTTATAAATCTGCCGAATCTAATAAGGAAATATATATATAATGGCTACTAAAATATTATTGGTAGATGACGAAAAAGATATTGTAGAATTTTTACAATATAATTTGGAGCAAGAAGGGTTTGAAGTTTTAGCAGCGTATGATGGAAAAGAAGCACTTGAAAAGATGGAATTGAATCCTGATCTGGTAATACTGGATGTTTTTATGCCAAAGATGGATGGTTATGAAGTATGCACTAAAATACGTTTGATGGAAGAACATAAAACTACTCCCGTAATTTTCCTCACTGCTAAGTCTTCTGAGACAGATGAAATTCATGGTCTTAATCTTGGAGCAGATGATTTTATTCAGAAACCTATTTCTCCCAAAAAATTAATTGCTCGAGTAAAATCAAACCTTAGAAAAATTGAAACTAGCATTTCTCCTTCTGATTCAAATATTATTGAGATAGGACCGCTAGTTATCGATCGAGAACAGTTTGTAGTAATTCTTGAAGGGCAAACATTGATATTCCCCAAAAAGGAATTCGAAATAATAAGTTATCTTGCTTCTAGTCCGGGAAAAGTTTTTGATCGGGATAAAATATTAAATGATGTCTGGGGTTCTGATATTTATGTGGTTGAGAGGACTATCGATGTTCACGTCAGAAAAATCAGAGAGAAACTAGGCAGGTATGGTAACCTGATTGAAACCGTTAAAGGTGTAGGATATAGGTTTAAGAACATTGAATAGAATCAAAGAAAATTTCATAAGTGCAAGAATTTTTATTACTTCAGTTTTTTCTCCGGCACTAATTTTATATTTACTTATCATTATTATAATCCCATTATCCTTTTTGCAAAGTCTTTCTCTTTTCATATTTGTTTTAATTACAGCTATTATTATTCTATATCTAATTGGCAGACAACATCGTAAAGAGATTTCTACAATAAGAAATATTATTAATTCGATTCGCAATAATAAATTCAGTTCGACCGATGAAATAAAATTGGGTGAATACCTTGTAGAACTTGAAGGTGAAATAAAATCGATGTTCTTTAGAACTCAAAATGATATAGCTAATCTAAAGAAACTTGAACAAGTAAGAACAGAATTTCTCGGAAATGTATCTCATGAACTACGTACTCCAATTTTTGCCATTCAGGGATATTTGGAAACCCTTTTAGACGGAGCTATCAACGATAGTAAAGTTAATCTCAATTTTCTTCAGAAAGCAAATAACCATACCTCTAATCTCAGCAATTTATTGAATGATTTAATAGATATATCGATGATTGAGTCCGGGCAGATGAAAATGAGCTTTCGTTATTTTAATGTGCAAGAATATTTAAAATCGATAATAAATGAATTAGAGCCGCATGCATATTCAAAAGGATTGATATTAGAATTACATCCGGTACATCATAATCTTCAATTTTTTGGTGACAAAGAGAAATTAAAACAGGTTTTAGTTAATTTAATAATGAATGCAATAAAATATACAGAAATAGGAAAAGTTGAGATTTTAGTTACAGAAGAAGATAAAATGGGCAAAATTACAGTTAAAGATTCAGGTATTGGAATTTCTAGTCAAGATTTAGAGCGTATTTTTGAACGTTTTTATAGAGTGGATAAGGATCGTTCGCGAGAAGTGGGTGGCACAGGACTCGGCTTGGCTATTGTAAAACATATTATTGAAGCACATGGATCTCGTATATCGGTTAGTAGCACACCGGGAATTGGCACTGAATTTTCATTTTCCCTCAAAAAATAATATATTATAGTTTAAAGCATATAATAGAATTTTATCATAAATCATTTATTGACATAGAGTTATCCTTTAGCTATATTTGAAGCTCGAAAATTTTTTACGTGGAGGAATTAATGTTTGCGGTTGTTGATATAGCCGGTCAGCAATTCAAGGTAGAGGAAAATAGTAAATACTATGTCCCTAAATTAAAGGCAGACCTTGAAGCTGAAGTTGTATTTGATAATGTCCTTGTATTGACACAAGATGATTCTACTAAAGTAGGCACACCTTATGTTGATGGTGTAAAAGTCCATGCTAAAGTCTTAGAACATACAAAAGATGATAAAGTGATTGTGTTTAAGAAAAAGAGAAGAATTGGATATAGAAAGATGAATGGACATAGACAAGAATTAACAAAAATTGAAGTTACAAAAATAGCTTAATCGGGAGGATAGATAAATGGCTCATAAAAAAGGTCAAGGTTCGTCAAAGAACGGTCGTGATAGTAATCCGCAATTTCTCGGTGTTAAAGCTTTCGGTGGTGAAAGAGTTACCGCAGGTTCTATACTTGTTAGACAAAGAGGAACAAAATTCCATCCCGGAACTAATGTGAAAAAAGGTAAAGATGATTCTTTATTTGCTACTATCGAAGGATTCGTAAATTTTGACGTTAAGAAAAACAATAGAAAATATATTCACGTTTTAGAAAACGCAAATTAATATTTCTTTTTAGTTTTCATAAAAAAAGCTGCCCTAAGGCAGCTTTTTTGTTTTAAAGACCTAGTCTTTCCATATCTGCGACTAAAGTAGTAACCGCATTTACTGAATAATCGAATAATTTCTGCTCTTCTTCGTCTAAAGCGAAGTCGATAATCTTTTCAATTCCATTAGCACCTAGTATAGCCGGCACACCAACATAATAACCTGATATTCCAAACTCACCATTTAAAAAAGCACAAGCAGGAAGGACTCTTTTTTGATCGTGCAAAATAGCTTCCGCCATTGCAATAGCAGATGAAGCAGGGCTATAGAACGCAGAACCGGTTTTAAGAAGTTTTACCACTTCACCGCCTGCCATTTTTGTCCTTTCGACCATGGCATTCATCACCTCTTTAGCTTTTGCTTTATCATTATATTTTCTTTCCAATAATTCCATCACCGGAATTCCGTTAACGTTTGCATATCGAATAATTGGAACCATCGTATCACCATGTCCTCCGAGCACCATTGCATTTACGTCTTTCACCGATACTCCTAATTCCCAAGCGATGAAAGTGGAGAATCGGGATGAATCAAGAACGCCGGCTTGACCAATTACGCGATTAGTAGGAAATCCGGAAACGTTTTTAAATAATGTTACCATAGCATCAAGAGGATTTGATATAACTATAACGATAGAATCGGGGGCATAAGTTTTTACATTCTCTGCTACCGATCTCATAATCTTAGCATTAACGGCTAGTAGATCATCACGGCTCATACCCGGTTTTCTTGGGAGCCCGGCGGTAACGATGACAAGATCAGAACCTTCGATATCTTTATAATCGTTAGTTCCCTTGCATGAAATATCAAAACCATCAACACGTGATGCCTCTGCTATATCTAAAGTTTTCCCTTGTGGCAAATCTTCTACTATATCAAATAAAACTACATCACCAAGTTCTTTTAGTGCAATTAATTGGGCTAAGACTCCGCCAATCTGTCCGCCGCCAATTAATGAAATTTTCTTTCTGCCCATTTCCCAACTCCTTAGATTTAATTAATTATTTTAATTTTATTACAAGAATTGTTTCTGTCCCTTCCGGTGTTGATCTATAACTAAGTTCATCCAAAAAAGATTTCATTATATGAATACCGCGCCCGCTGTCTTTTAGTATATTTTCCGGTTTTGTAGGATCGGGTACTTTCTGAATATTAAATCCATTTCCTTCATCTTTTAAGATAACAGTGATTTTCTCTTCATCGACAACAACCTTTATCCTTACCTTTTTATTAGGATCATTTTTATTACCATGAACAACACAATTAGAAGCAGCCTCCGAGAAGGAAAGTGCCAAACTATTGTATTTAACTTCAGCAAGATTACTGGCTTGAGCGATATTAATAATAAATTCCTCCGCCTCGGGAAGGTAGGATGGATCGCTTGGTATTTCCTTATAAAAAACTTTCTCGGGCAATTTTTCAACTCCGGCTGTTCTTAATTGTTATCTAACTCTAAAAATATAACGGATAGAATCGCTTTTCAAGTACATTATTCAAAATAATACAATTAAAAAGCTATTGTTGCTTTTAAATTCATATTAGCCATATTTCTATTTACTGCATTTTCCGTTTTAATAAATTCATACCATCCATAAAAAGAGAGCGATACTGAGTTTAAGGCGATTGTGATATCGGAAACCGGTCCGATACTTTCGTATCTTGAAAGCAGTTTCTTATTACTATCATTATCATATCCGTACGTACTTAAATTAAAATAACGAATACCTGCTCCAAGTGAAATCATATTATAGGTGTAATATAATTTAATTTCGCAAAAAGCTTCACTTAAATATCTAATAGGTCGGCTTTTAAAATCATCCCAATTAAAATCTCCTTGCTCACTAAATTTTAAGTATCCTGTTCCTGTCAATTTCATTCTTCTTGAAATATGTAATTGAGATGAATCTCTAAGAGCAAGCTGTCTAAAAGAGTAACTCTTAAAATTAGGACTTAGTTCTTCAAATTCATAAACTGTATAATTAGCAGAGACTTCGGCATTATTTTTTGATTCAAATCTGTCAGTCTTAAAAATTCCACCACCGCTTAATTTTATGATTCTATTGATATTATTATTTGAGCTTCTCTCTTTAAAAATATATACAGTTTTATTTAAGCTCGCTTCTGTGTTTATAAATGCAGTGAAAATCGCATTGATTTTTCTTTCGTATTGGATTCGTGCAATAGTAAGCAGCTCATCTCTATCATCAAAATTAATCTCGCTTGGTGTATCATATCTTAGTTTTCGATGAAATACACTTGTAATAAGCAAGTCTTTTCGAGTTAAATTAATTTTACCAAGAAAAGTAACGGTGGATAATTGAGAGAAATTATTTTTTTGAGCTTCTTGAATACTTTTTTCATTAAAAGAAAAATCAGAAATACCATCGATCCTCTTTGGCTCGTGTTTTTCTTCACGTTCAGTATAAGATGCTCTTAAATTAGCTTGAAGGATTTCAGAAATGAACGATATATTACCTGCAAATTCCAGCCGGAATTCATTGATTTTATTATCGAGATTCACATTGCTATTATTAAGTGAAATAAAGCGAGTGGTACGGTCTATATCGCGCCAATAGACTCTTCCCAAGAGATCAAATAGGAGATTATCATCAGGAGAGATATAATTTAATTTTTCTTGGATTAGATAATTGGATTCGGTACGGCTTTGGATATTATTATTGATTCCAAATTCTTCGGAAGTAGTTGGATCAGCCGCAAAATAAAAATCTTTTCTTTGCTCTGAATATCCTGCAAGTAATTTATTGCTGAACTGCGAATCGAATTGGTTATTTATTTCGGTATTAATAACTCTCAGTGCATTTTTTCTCGGAGAAATGTCTTCATTCTGAAATCGTGCCGATGAATTTATTATAAAATCATTTAACGAGAGCTGCTCAATAAATCCTTCTGCTCCATATAATAAACCGCTATCATCTTCACTAATTTGTTTATTCTTAGATAAACCTAAATAAGGCGTTAATGATATATTTGAATTAAATTTTATTTTTGTATAACCGGAAAGATTTATTTGCGATGCTTTATTTATAGCCGTTTTTCTATCATCGGAATAAAGAGTATTATCTATTAATACTCCGGCTCTGAAAATATCCGAAAATTTATATTCTCCTATTGCACTTAAATACTGTTCATCTTTAATATTTTTTTCGGAAGTTTTAGTTATTGTCGATGTAAAATTTTCTTTTATTCCGGTAAAAAAATTATCTTTTTCTAAAAAGTATTTTATTCTATAATTGAAAAAATAAGTATTGAGCTGTTTATCAAAAATAGCCGAAGCACTTTTATATTTATATCCCGAGAGATGAAATTTAGATGTATCTACTTCCACTTGCGAATACGAAGCAGAAGTAAATACAAAAAATAGAATTGCGCTATATAGAAATCGTTTCACCGCGAGCGGGTATTGTAACATTTAAGAAACCAAGTGAATGAAGTTTTTCCTTAAAAATCTGCTGCTGTTCATATTCTCCATGAACCAAAATATAATTTTGCATTCTGCTTTTATCAAACTTATCTGCATAATTATATAGTTCTTCGGCATCTGCATGAGCACTGAATGATTCCATTACAACTACTTCTGCTTTAAGATCATATTCATCACCGAAAATTTTAATTCTTTTTTCACCGTCAATTATCCTTCTGCCTAATGTATGAACCGCCGAATATCCAACCATTAAAATGATATTATTAGGATCACCGACATTATTTGCAAGGTGATGCAGAATTCTACCGGCTTCGCACATTCCGGAGCTTGAAATAATAATTAGCGGTCCCTTTTTTTCATTGAGTCTTTTTGAATCCTCGACGTCAGTAATATAAGTAAGTTTTTTGAAACCGAAAGGGTCTTCTTCTTTAAGTAAGAATTGGACAGTTTCGTAATCGAAGCATTCAGGGTGCATTCTAAATACATCAGTAGCATTTACAGAAAGAGGACTATCAACATAAGTTGGGATAGGAATTAATTTAGTTCTGTCATAAATTCTATTTAATGCGAAAACGATCTCTTGAGTTCTTCCTACGCTAAAAGCAGGAATGATAATTTTGCTTTTATTTTTCATTGCACGTCTTACGACTTCTTCTAATTGGGCTTCTGAATTTAGTGCGTTCTCATGCATTCTTCCGCCGTAAGTACTTTCCGAAATAAATAGGTCAACATTCGGAATATGTTCAGGGTCTTTTAATATTGGGAGATTATTTCTTCCGAGATCTCCGGAGAAACCAAGTTTAATTATTTTATCATCTTCTTTTATTGTAAGAAAAACTGAAGCCGAACCGAGGATATGACCCGCATCGAAAAATGCTAATTTAATACCGGGAGCAATTTCTCTTTCGCGATGGTAATTCATTCCTACAAACATTCCTAATGTTGCCAGAGCATCGTCTTGTGTATATAAGGGTTCAAAAAGATTTTGCCCTCGCTTCTTTCTTCTTTTATTTACATACTCAACATCTTTTTCCTGAATATGAGCACTATCTTGAAGCATAACAGCAGCCAAGTCTCTCGTAGCAAATGTAGAATAAATATCTCCTTTAAAACCTTTTCTTACAATCGTGGGGAGATTACCTGAATGGTCAATATGAGCATGTGAAAGAATAATAAAATCAAGTTCTTTTGGATCGAATAGATCAAATGTTCTGTTTATTTCAAATGCTATTTTTCTTTTACCCTGATACATCCCGCAATCGAGCAAAAACTTTTTTCCGTTTGTTTCAATTAAGTGCATAGAGCCTGTAACAGTACGTGCAGCTCCCACAAAAGTAATTTTCATTTTTTCTAAGCCTTTATAATTTTATAGTTTTTGTATCCGTTATAAATCTCCTTTGCTGCAGTTTTTACCACAGTAGCAGTTGGGATTGCTAATAGCATTCCAATGACTCCCATCAAACTACTTCCTGCTATTATTAAAACGATTATCACGATTGGATGAAAATCAGTACTTTTGGAAAAAACATTTGGCTGAATAAAACCATTATCAATTGTATAAATAATTAAAAACATAATAATTATACTAGGCAGCATCGATAAATCGCCAAATTGAACTACTGAGATAATTATTGCCGGAATTCCTCCTATTATCGGACCGAAATAAGGAATAAGATGCCCAATACCGGCAATGACTCCGATAGAGACTGAATTATTGATTCCAAGAATCGAAAGTCCTAATGCACTAAGGAATCCAACTAAAAACGCATCTAGTATCCAGCCCCTTACGAATCTTCCAAGTTGAATTGATATTTTTCTTATCACCCAATATGATACTTCAAAATAACGATTCGGCATAATGTTTATAATACCTTTCGTAATAGTTTTTTTATCTTTTAAGAAGAAGAAAATCATAAACGGAACAATTACAAATAAAGTAAGAAGAGAGATTAGGCTAGAGATAAAAGTGGATAAGTTATTAACAAAATTATAAATCGAATTAGTCAAAAGATTTTGAATCTTCAATACCAATTCGGAGGAATTAACGAAAGGAACAAATTTCTTAAAAAATATTTCTAATTGACCTGAATAATTATCAATGCTCTCCTGGCTAAAAGTCGAAAGTATTGTATTAAATTGTCCCATGATTTTTGGGATTAAAACCCAAATTCCAAGAGCGATGGATAAACCGGCTGAGATTACAACTATAAAGACGGATAATAATCGAGGTAAACCGCTCTCTTCAAGAAGATCAACCAATGGATTAAATATCATTGCTATGAGAAGGGAGATTGTAATGATTACAATAATATCGATGAAAATATATGCCAAATAAAGGAATAATAATAATGATACAGCAATTCCGGAAAGCCGGATTATTTTCCTGATATATAATTCTTTCGTTGTCATCTTTTCTTCTTATTAATATTATGCAATATTCTGATTTATAATAATAATTTCAATTAAAATATGGGATAAGTTACTTCCCATTTTTTTATATTTACGTAATAAAATTAATATATAAACATAGGATAAAAATGGCAGATATTGAACTACTAAATCAAATACGCGAAAAAGCTTCGCTAAAGAAAAAAACTATTGTATTACCTGAATCGCACGACGAACGTGTTTTAAGAGCAGCCGAGATACTTATAAAAGAAAAAACCTGTAATGTAATTACTTTGGGCAATGAGGAAAAAATTCGCTCCGATGCTAAAAAACTTGGATTGGATTTATCTGGTGTAAGAATAATTGATCCGGAAAAATCAGAAAAATTAAGCGACTTTGCAAATATTTTTTATAACAAGAGAAAACATAAAGGCGTTACGATAGAGCAAGCACGCGATACAATTAAAAGAGATATCTTCTTTGCAGGAATGATGGTAGCCGAAGGTATGGCTGATGGAAGTGTAGGCGGGTCGTTTGCAACAACTGCAGATATTACAAGAGCAGGAATTTTTTGCGTAGGAATGAAAGAAGGAATTTCGATTTTGTCAAGTTTCTTTTTAATGGTATATCCCGAAAAAGCATATAGCTTTGCTGATTGCGCCGTTAATCCTAATCCCGATGCTAGTCAATTAGCTGATATCGCAATCTCTACCGCAGATAACCATAAAGCATTAACGGGAGACGAAGCTTATATAGCAATGCTTTCGTTTTCCACAAAGGGGAGTGCCGAACATGAATTGATCGATAAAGTTCGTGCAGCTACCCAGTTTGTTAGAGAGAGAAGACCGGACTTAAATGTGGATGGTGAACTTCAATTTGATGCGGCGATTGTCGAAGGTGTGGGAAAGAAGAAAGCTCCTGAAAGCAGTGTTGCAGGAAGAGCAAATGTATTGGTATTTCCCGATTTGAATGCAGGAAATATCGGTTATAAAATTGCTCAAAGATTAGGCGGTGCAGAGGCAGTCGGACCAGTTAATCAAGGCTTGAAAAGACCATTCTTCGATCTTAGCCGTGGATGCAGTGTCGAAGATATTGTAAATACTTCTGCTATTGCTGCCCTAATGTCTTAAGAAATTTTCATAGAAATTAAAAATCCCTTTTGCAAAATATTAGTAATAGTTTTCTGCATTAGGGATTTTTTATTTTAAAATTTTTATTGCTTTCCTTGTTAATCATTATTCAGGGTCTAACCTTAATTATCTAAATAAAATATTAGGTTATAAGCAAACTTATTTGGTATTCAAAATCTGTCCAAGATCGGTTGTTCGTGGATGATTGCTATTTTTAGTACCTTCGTTTTGCCGAGTTCCGGCATTTCTATATAAGCTAAATAAAGACCGCCGGCTACCATATATCCTGCATCATTATTCAAATCCCACCTTACGAATTGTGATTCAGGATTTGTCTTTTCAATGTGAGCAACTAATTGTCCGGCTAAATTAAATATTTTTATGGTTGCCTCGGCAGGCAAATGAGAAAAAGTAACGAACCGTTGATATTTATTTATCTCCTGTGGATTAGCTCCATAGTATGGGTTTGGGAATACATTTATTCGTGAAATATCTTCTTGAATAAATGCGGATTGTGGTGTAACTTCAATTACATCTATTGGATTTTCAAAAATATGTGAACCAAAAGGTGGTCTTTCGTTATATGAATATGCTGTAACTGCAAAGTAATATTTTTGTCCATAATTCAAAGGTAAGTTAGCATTGAATGCATCTTTATTAATTGTAATTGATCTTTTAATTCCCGAATCAGTGCCAAAAGCAATTACCTTATCAATAAAGACATTATTTCTTTCATCAAATTCTTTATCGATAATTGCAGTTACTCCGTTTTTAATATCAAAAGTAGCAATTAATTTAGCTTCAGAAAGGGAGAAGCCCGGAGCGGGGATCTGATAAATATTATACCCCTCGAAATTATATCCATACTTGGAATAACTCTCGGTTAGCATAACGGCAGTCGGGTCTTGATCCCATGATAATGTTATTTCACTTTCAGATGTTGTTACATTAATTTGGGGCTTAGAAGGTGCGGCAATGAAATCAAAAAAATGATTATATAGAAATTGAGATACTTTTGAATACTCTTTCAATAATGTTACTGCTTGTAAATTATCGATACCCTTAGTTGCACCGGCAGCTATTTCAGCAAATACAATTTCTTGAGTATCGCCATAAGCCATATTAAATGGACCTGAAGCCAATCCAAACGTTCGATTTCCGGGTGAATGTATCTGACCGTCTATCCAGCCCGTTCTATCAATCGGATTACCCGATAATGGGAATTTAGTTGGAAGACCTGTCTTGTGATTTATTGGAAATTCACCTGTGTAGGCAAGTTTACCTTGAAATAAATTGTAAAAAGCCAGTGTACCGGTTTGATATGCTTCTTGTGAAGGATAAGTATAAATATTATCACCATTAACCGTAAAATAAAATGCAGTCATCCCGAGATTCTTTTTCCCAGATATATATTTATTTTTGAAAATCGCAGTGTCTGAAGGTGTGCCTCCTATAATTGGACCTTGAACTATCTTAAACCCCACTGCAGGTACATTTATTCCATAAACAGCATCATTATAATAACCATTATATCCGAATCCCAGACCTAATGTGGTATCACAACCTACGTAATCATCACTAGCATTACCAACATCAATATCCGACCAGATAGAAACATACATATCTGTAAATGATTTTTCTTCCAGATTTTTATTGATAAGAATATATTTTCTAAAAAGCATATTCCCGAGAGGACCATCTGTATTATAGCCCCAGACTGTTACTTGCTCTTCTATTCCCAAAGGAGGCGAACCATATAAAAATTCAGTAGCCCTAGGATCAAAATCATTACAGACAAACCAAATTGTTTGATCTGCTCCCGGTACTCCCGGAATATCGATCTTTGGTTCATAAATTCCATTTTTATTTATATCGTCAAAAGGTGCTCCTTGATCCGCAGGCCATTCCATCCAATCTTTTTTATACTTTTCTCTCACCTCGTTTTGATCTTTACCGTCTCCATCACTAACTTCAATTTTAAGATTCGCATTTACATAGTCCGGTCTTACTCGATAGATTCTTACATCAGGTTCATTTGGATTGACAGCTTCCCATTTACCGGTTGAATTTTTAATTACTCTTCCGGGTACTGTCCCTTGCCGATAAACCGATCCGCCAACTCTTACTATTCCATCTACTTTACCGCCCCATAAAAAACCGGATTGGAAAACTGCCCCCTTATTGCTTCCTTTAGGATAGATAAATCCCGAATTTCCGTTTTGATGTATATCCGATTCACCATCATTCTTAAACCATGTAGATATTCTATTGATATTGAATTTGGTGTAAGATGGTTCGCCATTAATTTTAAAAATAGGCGAACTTATTCCGGCATCTTTTTTCTGAGAGAATAATTGATTATTCGAAAAAAATATTATTATAAGAAATAGATTTACGGAGATTGTAATTCTTTTATTCATAAATCCTCCTGCAAACTAAATGCATAAGTTTTATCAATCCCTTTTGCATCATTAAAATCTATCCAAAATCTGCTGCTCCTGTATTATAGCAGCTTTAAGCACTTTTGTTGCCCCTAGATCGGGCATATCGATATGAATAATATAAATTCCGCTGCCGACTTGATATCCGCCGTCATTTGTCAAAGTCCATCTCTGGAATTGTGTGTTCGGATCGTTCTTATCAATTGTTGTAATCAACTGTCCAGCAAGATTAAAAATGCGTATCGTAGCTTTTGCAGGAAGATGATTTATTGTAATAAAGCGCTGATATTTATTTATCTCCTGCGGATTGCATCCGTAATATGGATTAGGAAAAACGTTTATATTTTCCACATCTGCTTTTGCCAATTTATTGTCTTTTATTATTGAAGGAGATGTAAACTCAAATATATCGGAAATTTTATTTTGTTTTTCAATTTGAGATGGATTAAAAACAGATATAAGTAAACCGTCTATCAAAGGAGACGCTTCCCCAAGATTTTGATTTACCTCCGATGCTAAAACAGTATCCTTTGAAAGATTTGTAATTGTGTATGTAATTCCCAATGCTCCATTTTCTTGAAATGAAATTTGATACTTGTCGCCGGTTACTAAAGTAGGATCGATGACCGTTACATTAAGATCACCGCTACTCGTACCTGAAGAATGAATACCATGAATAATTGCTCCCTGTTCTGCCGGATACCTAACTCCGGGGTCCATTGATTTTGGAATCACTTCAATTATTTTTATTGGATTCTCATAAGTGTTTGGACTAAAAGGAGGATTGTCATTATATGTATATGAAGTAACTGCGAAATAATATTTTTGTCCATTATTAAGTGGAAGGTTACCATTAAAAGCATCATTTTTAATAGAAATATATCTTTTGATTCCCGAGTCCGATCCAAAAGCAGCAACATAATCCAACCAAAGATTTTTTTCATTATCATAATTTGAACCAATAATAGTCTTCACTCCGTTTTTTATATCAAAAGTAGCTATTCTTTTTGCTTCACTTTCGAGAGCAAAAAAGGAGGGAAGTTGATATACGTTATAACCTTCAAACCGGAACCCTGCAGCATTATAGTTTTCACCTTTATTAACGGCTTCAAAGTCTGCTCCCCAAGATAAAATTATTTCTTTATCTAAACCGGTAGCAATAACTTCGGGCTGCTCAGATGTACCCGGTAAATTAAATAAATTATTATAAGCAAATTGTGCCGCACCATCATAGTCTTTTAATAAAGTAATTGCTTCTAAACGATCAACACCTCGAGTGGCTCCTGCTGCGATTTCAGCAATTATAATTTCTTGTGTATCACCATAAGCCATATTAAAAGGACCGGAAGCAATACCAAATCGGCGGTCTGCCTTATAAGTATCTAACCAGCCGGTACCTTTAACCGGGTCTCCTGAAAGAGGGAAATATGTTGGCTTTAATGTTATTGGGTCAATATAAGGTTGCTTAGTAGCCGGACTTAATCCTCTCATATAATTATAAAATAATAGTGTACCTGTTTGATAGACCCCTTGTGCTGGATCAGTATAAATGTTATCACCGCCAGTAAAGAAATAAAATGCCGTCATAGGAAGATTTTTTTTGCCAGAAATATATTTGTTATTAAATATTGCAGTATCACCTGGAAGTCCGGTTACAATAGGACCTTGCAGAAAATCAAATCCAGCAGCAGGAACATCTTCTCCATACACGGCATCAGTATTATTTCCATTATAAATATATGCTAAGCTCAATGTTGAATCGCAGCCGGATAAATCATCACTTGCATTACCAAGGTCAGGATCGCTCCACATCGAAACATACATATCAGTGAAAGGTTTTTCATCTATGTTTTTATTTATAATAATATATTTTCTAAAGAGCATATTGTTAAGAGCACCTTTAGTTTTATAGCCCCAGATTGTAACCTGTTCTTCGATGCCCATTGGAGGCGAACCATACATAAAGTCTGTGGCTTTATTATCAAAATCATTACAAATAAACCAGATTGTTTGATGAGAATCTTCTACTCCGGGTATATCAATATTAGGGTCATAAACACCATCCTTATTTACATCTTTATATGGAGCACCTTGAGCTGCCGGCCATTCCTTCCAATCTTTTTCATATTGTGCTCTAATTTCCTTCTCGTTTTTTCCATCACCGTCTTTTATCTCGGCACTAAGATGAGCTTTTTTATAATCGGGTCTTACTCTATAAATTCTTACATCAGGATCGTTTGGCCTAACGGCTTCCCATTTATTCTGAGCATTTTTAATAACTCTACCCGGTACCGTTCCTTGCCGATACGCAGATCCGCCTACTCTTACTTGTCCATCTACTTTACCGCCCCATAAAAAACCGGATTGAAAAATGGCATTCTTCCTGCTGCCTTTGGGATATTCAAATCCGGAGTTCCCATTTTGATTAATATCAGATTCGCCATCGTTCTTAAACCATGTCGAAATGTTATTAATATTAAATTTTGTATAAGATGGCACGCCGTTGGTTTTTTGAAGTGGAGAATTTTTTTTATTCCCTCCTTCACCTAGGATTTGAACTGATGTAAAAATAAATATGATTAGAAATAGGCTATTGATTATAGTAATCTTTTTATACATATATGCTCCTCGAGCTATATATAAAATATATTTTCAGATGCTGCAGTATTTTACATGTATGCAATTAACCCTCATTCATAATTACAACATTTAGAAAGGAAATCAATAGCTAATTTATATTATTATTAATTAAAAGCTATACCAAAATTTTGGTATTGCTTTTTAATAAAATGGATGAACTTAAAAAAACTTATTAATACTTGAACTCTTTTTTAATTATCTTTGTTAATGATAAAAAACAGGAGGAAGCATGAAAAAAATATTTTTTTTAGTAATAACATTTTTATTTGCGGTAAGTTTTATAAATGCAGGTGTCGGAGGTAATAAAGTGGATTCGGTCTATGGATTAACGGTGAAAAATATTGATGGCAAAGATGTAAAACTTTCTAACTATAAGGGGAAGGTGCTATTAATTGTAAACGTTGCAAGCAAATGCGGATACACAAAGCAATATGCGGGTCTTCAAAAAATTTATGACGAATATAAAGCAAAGGGTTTTGAGATATTGGCTTTCCCTTGCAATGATTTCGGCGGACAGGAACCCGGAACTAATAAAGAGATTCAAGAATTTTGCTCATCTACATTTGATGTTAAGTTTCCTTTATTTGATAAAGTGAAAGTTCTTGGTGATAATAAAGCTCCATTATACGCACTTCTTACGAATAATGATTCTGTCGAGAAGGGGGATATTAAATGGAATTTTGAAAAATTTCTAATTTCTAAAGATGGAAAAATTGTAGAAAGATTCAGAAGCAAGGTAGAACCTGAAAGCAAAGAAATGACTTCTGCTATTGAAAAAGAATTAGCAAAAAAATAAATAATTTGTAATAGAGTATATCTAAATACATTTTGATTCTTATTTAGGTATAAAGGAATTGAAATAGGAGATGAACTGATTCAACAGAAAAAATCTATTGGATTCATTTCATCTCCTTTTTTCAATTGCCTATTCTAATTCTTCTACTATTTTCTCATATTCAGTTACTTTAGTTTTCGGACGTTCATAGATTTTGCACATCTCTTTATAAGTTGCAGCAAGCTGAGGTGGAATTTGTTCCCATCTAAAGCGCCACATCCAATTACCTCCGAGACGTCCCGGGAAATTCATCCTTGCTTCGTTTCCCAAGTTCAACATATCCTGTAATGGGATAACAACAATTTCAGCTACCGATGCGTAAGCTGTTCTAATCATTTCGAACACTATATCGTTTCCATAGTAGTTCAAATATTTTTGAGCCCACTCATAAATTCCTTCACCTTTCTTAATCTCAGATTCAATAAATCCGCGTGTTGTTTCATTATCATGAGAACCAGTATGAACCACGCAATTCGGTATATAATTATGTGGCAGGAATTTTTTCTCTCCCTCATCTCCGAATGAAAATTGCATAATTTTTATTCCGGGGAATTCAAATTTATCACGGAGTTCTTCCACAGTTTTTGTAATTACTCCGAGATCTTCGGCAATAATAGGGAGTGTTCCTAATTCTTCTCGAATGGAATTAAAGAGTTTTTCTCCGGGAGCTTTTACCCATCTGCCAGTTATAGCTGTTTCGGCATCTCCGGGAATCTCCCAATATGCATCAAATCCTCTGAAATGATCAATCCGTATTATATCACAAAGAGTTAATAATTTTTTAATTCTTGATTTCCACCAACTAAAATTATCCTTCTCCATTACTTTCCATTTGTATAATGGATTCCCCCAAAGTTGACCGGTGGCACTAAAATAATCCGGCGGCACTCCTGCAACAAACTCAGCAGAACCATCCTTTGGATTAATGGAGAATTGTTCTTTATTTCCCCAAACATCAGCACTATCATAGGCAACAAATATCGGCATATCGCCAATTATTTTAATCCCTTTTTTATGAGCATATTCTTTAAGATTTTGCCACTGTTCATCGAATAGATACTGAATAAAAATTTGATATTCATATTTATCAATTACTTTTTCTTTCCACTTATCTAAAATTTCTCCTTTACCAAATGCAATTTCTTTATCCCAATCAGTCCAGCGAACACCATTATGATATTCCTTCACTGCCATAAATAGTGCATAGTTTTCTAACCAGTATTTATTTTCTTTAATAAATTTATGGCAAAAATTATCGATTGTATTCCCTGAACTTTTAAAATTCTTAAAAGCTTTTTGAAGAATATTATTTTTCGCAATAATTAATGGTCCATAATCTATATCACCGCTTCCAAAATCGGGATAGTCGCTAAGGTCGCTTTGATATAAAAGTCCCATCTCAAGAAGTTTATCAATACTGATAAGCATTGGATTTCCTGCAAAAGCAGAGAAACATTGATAAGGAGAATCTCCATATCCGGTGGGTCCTAAAGGAAAAGTCTGCCAAAGAATTTGACCTGAATGTTCCATAAAATCGATAAAATGGTAAGCTTCATTACCCAAATCTCCGATTCCATATTTACCCGGTAAAGAAGTTGGGTGTAGTAATATTCCTGCTGATCTTCCTAAATGCATAAGCAATCCTCAAAAATTAATTTCACATAAAATAAAAATAAATAAAAACAACTGTTTTGTTATAACAAAAATTTTTTATTTTGGTTTTGGAATTATTGGTGTGTGAAATCAATTATAAATCAATTGATTTATAATTCACCCCTATAATTATAATTTTGCTATAAAAAAAATTTTTATATAACTTGCTATTTCCGACAAGCAAAATTCAGGGCAATTTCGTTTTTTAATCAAATAAATTTTTTCAACTGTAATTCTGGAGCAGTAAATGAAAATAAATCGACTTTTTACTGAAGCCGGTAAAGACCCCTTCGAGTCATTAGAATTTACAAAAAGAACATCAGAAATAAAGAATCCTGACGGCTCAATAGTCTTTAGGATGGAAGATGTTTCAGTACCAAAAGAATGGTCGCAAGTAGCGACAGATGTAATAGCGCAAAAATATTTTAGAAAAGCCGGCGTTCCACGCCTGCTTAAGAAAGTGAAAGAAGCCGGAGTTCCGAAATGGCTTCAAGCATCAATAGCAGATACAAAAACCTTAGAAGAGCTTCCTGAGAAGGAACGTTATTCAAGCGAAACTGATTCAAGACAAGTGTTTACGCGATTATCTGGAACATGGACATATTGGGGCTGGAAAGCCGGATATTTTGATACCGAAGATGACGCACGCACCTTTTATGATGAGCTTGCATATATGCTTGCTGCACAATATGCCGCACCTAATAGTCCGCAATGGTTTAATACCGGTCTCAACTGGGCTTACGGAATTAATGGTCCTGCACAGGGACATTATTATGTGGATTATCAAAGCGGTGAATTAACTCAATCCGAAGATGCATATACACATCCTCAACCGCATGCATGTTTTATTCAATCGATTAAAGACGATTTGGTTAATGATGGCGGAATAATGGATCTATGGGTTAGAGAAGCCCGCTTATTCAAGTACGGTTCTGGTACGGGATCGAATTTTTCTGATATCAGGGGTGTAAACGAACCACTTAGCGGAGGTGGTAAATCATCCGGTTTAATGTCATTCTTAAAAATTGGCGATCGCTCGGCAGGAGCAATAAAATCAGGTGGAACAACGCGCAGAGCCGCTAAGATGGTTACTCTCGATATTGATCATCCCGATATTGAAGAATATATAAATTGGAAAGTTGTGGAAGAGCAAAAAGTTGCGGCATTAGTAACCGGCTCTAAAATCTGTAATTACCATTTAAATAATATAATGAAAACATGCTTTGAAGAGCATCCCGAGAATGACAGATTTAATAAAAGAACAAATCTTCGACTTAGGAAAGCGGTACTAGAAGCTCGCAAACTTCATATCCCCGAAAATTATATTGAACGTGTAATCAAATTAGCTAAGCTTGGATTTAAGAGTATTGAATTTCCTGTTTATAATGAAGATTGGAATTCGGAAGCATATAATACTGTTGCAGGACAGAACTCTAATAATTCGGTAAGAGTAACTAATGATTTCATGCAAGCAGTACTAAATGATAATGATTGGAACTTATACTGGCGAAATGAAAAGAAGAAAGCTACTAAAGAGGGAAGAGATGCTAAGCCCTGTAAGACACTAAAAGCAGCTGATCTATGGGAAGAGATTGCTTATGCAGCTTGGTCTTCGGCGGATCCCGGACTACAATATGATACTACAATTAATGAATGGCATACATGTATTAATAGCGGTAGGATAAGAGCATCAAATCCTTGCAGCGAATATATGTTCTTAGATGATACTGCATGTAATCTAGCTTCACTTAATCTTGTTAAATTTTATAATGATGAATTAGCTAAGTTTGATATCAATGCCTATCGCCATGCCACACGTCTTTGGACTATGGTATTGGAGATAAGCGTATTGATGGCTCAATATCCGAGCAAGGAGATTGCTCAATTAAGTTATGAATATAGAACTCTCGGCTTAGGTTATGCTAATCTCGGTTCGTTATTAATGCGTCAAGGAATACCTTATGACAGTAAGGAAGCATTCGCAATAACAGGTGCATTGACGGCAATTATGCATATGCGTTCTTATGCCACATCGTCCGAAATGGCAAAGGAACATAAACCATTCCCGCAATTCGAAAAGAACAAAGAGGCAATGCTTCGTGTAATCAGGAACCATAAACGAGCTGCATATAACGTTCCTAAGGAAGAATATGAAGGACTATCGATTCATCCTATGGGGATCAATCCTGAACACTGTCCCTCGGACTTATTAAAAGCAGCACGTGAAGATGCTGATTTGGCTTTGGATGCCGGTGAAAAGTTTGGTTTTAGAAATGCTCAAGTAACAGTAATTGCTCCGACAGGTACAATCGGGTTGGTTATGGATTGTGATACCACAGGAATCGAACCCGATTTTGCTTTAGTAAAATTCAAAAAATTGGCAGGTGGCGGTTATTTCAAAATCATTAATCAGTCCATACCACCAGCATTAAAAGTGCTTGGATATAATAAAGAACAAATAACTGAAATAGTTAAATATGCCAAAGGTTCTGGTTCACTTATTGGCTGCCCTTATATCAATCCAGAAACTTTGCGTTCAAAAGGATTTAATGATGAAGCGATTGCGAAAATTGAATCGGCTCTCCCATCTGTTTTTGAATTAAGTTTTGCATTTAATAGATATACTCTCGGAGATAAATTCTTGATTAATAATCTTGGATTTAATTCTGATCAAATAGATGATTTTAGTTTCGATCTTTTATCTGCTCTCGGATTCACTAAAAATGAAATTACGGTCGCTAATGATTATGTATGCGGCACAATGACAATCGAAGGTGCTCCATTCTTAAAGCATGAACATTACTCAGTTTTTGATTGCGCTAATAAGTGCGGCAAAAAAGGTACTCGTTATATAAAAGCAGATGCTCATATATATATGATGGCAGCGGCACAGCCTTTTATTTCAGGTGCAATTTCTAAAACTATAAATCTTCCTAATCATGCAGATATTGAAGATATTAAGCATGCTTATATGATGTCTTGGAAACTTGGAACTAAGGCAAACGCTCTTTATCGTGATGGTTCTAAACTTAGCCAACCGCTTAATTCAATGAGTGAAGAAGAAGTGGAAGACCTCTTAGAGAAGAAAGAAGAAAACGATATTATAAAAGTTGCCGAGAGAATTATCCATAGATACATAGCAAAAAGAAGAAGACTTCCGGATAGAAGAACAGGATACACTCAAAAAGTGAAAATTAATGGTCAATCTGTTTATGTAAGAACAGGTGAATATGATAACGGACAGATTGGTGAAGTATTTATCGATATGCACAAAGAAGGTGCGGCATTCAGAAGTTTATTAAACTGCTTCGCAATTTCGATATCACTTGGACTACAACATGGTGTTCCGCTCGAAGAATTTGTTGACGCTTTTGTCTTTACGAGATTTGAACCAAGCGGTGTGCTTACAGGTCATAGCCGAATTAAAATGGCTACTTCGGTAATTGATTATATTTTCCGTGAGTTGGCTGTATCTTATCTTGGAAGAAACGATTTGGCTCATGTCGATGAAACTGATATTATAAAGAATAAAGAACATCGCTCAATGAGCGAACCTGATTTCGTTGGTGAAGAAATTATAAGCGAAGTATTCGTTGAGCCTGATACTACTAGAAGAAAACCGATCATGGTAGATACTTCCAATGGCAACGGTAAAAACGAAATGGATAAAAAATTAATGCAGCATCAAACAGTAATGAAAGCACGTGAAAGAGGTTACACGGGTGATATCTGTCCGGAATGTCAGAGTATGACTATGGTACGAAATGGTACCTGTCTAAAATGTAATACCTGTGGAGCTACTACAGGGTGTAGTTAATAAGATTTAATGTGCATTTTTAGAAGATTTAAGTCAAAAAGGCTCTTTATGAGCCTTTTTTGATTTGTAAGAGATTCAGTTTTTTAATACATTCTACTTCTTGATTAAAAAAAAATGATAATAGACAACCTTCATATTGTTGAAGAAAGAATTATGAAGGCTTGCTTAAGAGCAGGTCGGAATAGAAGTGATATTTCCTTAGTTGCTGTATCAAAAACTCAACCAATTGCTGCAATCGAGGAAGCATTAAAAGTGGGACTTATTCACTTTGGTGAGAATAAAGCACAAGAATTACGGGATAAAAATTCTATTATCAGTTCAGGTATTCACTGGCATTTTATTGGTCATCTTCAAACTAATAAAGTGAAGTATGTTATTGATTCTGCGGAATATATTCATTCTGTTGATTCTCTTAAGCTCGCCGTAGAGATAAATAAAAAAGCTGAAGCTATTGGTAAAGTGCAGAAAATACTCTTTGAAATTAAGACCTCTTCTGAAGAATCTAAATTCGGAATTCAAAACGAAAATGATTTTTTTGAATTGATTAATAAAGTAAGAGAATTGGCAAATATTAAAGCGGCAGGTCTTATGACTATGGCTCCTTATACCGATGACGAAAAAGTAATAAGAGAAAGTTTTAAGAAACTTAGATTATTAAGAGAGAAAGCCCGAGAAAAAGGGTATGAATTAACCGAACTATCAATGGGAATGACTAACGATTATGAAATTGCCATTGAAGAAGGTGCTACAATGATTAGAATTGGTACGGCTCTTTTCGGAGACCGTAATTACAATTAATAGAGAGTAAAAATGAAGTTTACACCTTTTGGAATAAAGAATCAGGATTTTAATAAGGCAGTACGTGGTTATGATAAAGATGAAGTGCGTGCCTTCTTAGAACGGTTATCCGATGAATTTGAAAGAATATCGAATGAGAACGAAAAATTAAAAAATGATTTCGATTCTATGGAGGATCAATTAAAAGAATTTAGGAGAATAGAAAAAAATCTTCAAAACGCTCTTTTATCCGCTACTGAATCAACAACCAAAGCTGTGGATTCTGCTAAAAAACAAAGTTCTCTTATGATAAAAGAAGCCGAACTTAAGTCTCAACAGATTATTGAAAAGGCTAAAGAAAATGCTAATGATACTCTAAACTCGGTCTTGAAACTTAAGGAAGAAAAACGGGTTCTAATTGCAAAATTGAAAGCTATTATTAATTCTCAAGCTGAACTGCTTGATTGGAATGTCTCTAATTATATAGAACCGAAAGCAGAGAAAAAAATAGAAGTCAATATTCCAAAAAGAAATGATTTAAATGAAGAAAACGAAATTAATGTCGATGATATATTAGGGAAACTCTTATGAACGAACTATTAAAATTTGTTAATGAAACTTTAGAAGTAATCAGAAAAAAAACAAAAGATGACTATGAAATAGGGATTGTACTTGGGACGGGTCTTGGCGGATTAGTAAATGAAATTGAGATAGAGCATGAATTTGATTATGAAGAATTACCTCATTTCCCTTTATCGACTGTTGAATCACATAGAGGGAAATTAATATTAGGGAAACTTTCAGGAAAAAATGTTGTTGCCATGCAGGGACGTTTTCATTTTTATGAAGGATATTCAATGAAGGAAATTACATATCCTATAAGAGTGATGAAATTTCTCGGAGTAAAAACGTTAGTTGTATCTAACGCCTGCGGCGGAATGAATCCTCTTTATAGAAGGGGTGATTTAATGCTAATGGTAGATCATATTAATCTGCTCGGAGATAATCCATTGATAGGTAAAAACGAAGATGAACTGGGACCTAGATTCCCCGATATGAGCGAGCCATATTCATTAGAATTAATTAATATTGCAGAAGAAGTGGCGTTAGACAATAAAATAAAAATTCAAAAAGGTGTATATGTAGCCGTGCCGGGTCCAAATTTGGAAACAAAAGCAGAATATAGATTTTTAAGAGCCACGGGTGCAGACGTTGTGGGTATGTCCACCGTGCCTGAAAACATTGTAGCAAACCACATGGGAATGAAAGTCCTTGGATTAAGTATTATTACAGATGAATGTTTTCCTGAAACTTTAAGAGCAGTGGACGTAAAAGAAATTATCGAAACTGCTATGAGTGCGGAACCAAAATTGACTTTATTAATGAAAGAAGTAATAAAGAGAATAAATTGATAAAAGCGAATAAATATTATTTAACTGCGGCACTTTTGACTTTCATTGTCTTTGCATCAAATTTCCTAAGTACTGATGTATTCAAAGCGGGTTATCAGGATTTTTCGGTTTGGTTTGTTCTTTCTCTTTTTGCGTTCGCATGTGGATGGTTAATAAATAAAACTCTTGGATGGGTTCATGGGGGAAAGATTATTTTTGCTGTAATTGTCGCATCTGCTTTTATCTCTTCTATTATGGTTTCTGTTCTTAATGGATATTTTGGTTTATCCGATATGATGGTTGAAAACATTATACTTTATACACTAAGAAATATTACATTAGGAGCTTATGCATTTTTTGGAATGGCAGTCAGTGAAGTTTTTTTACTCCAAAATAACCAGACTGAAAAAAAGATAGACACAGAAGAACATAAAAAACTTCTTAATGATGCCAAAAGGGATGCTAAAATTATTATAGAAGAAGCCCAGTTGAATGCTAATAAAATTTTATTTGAAGCACAGAAAAATTTGACCGACATAACTGAACGAAAGAAGAATATTGAAAGAAAACTAAAAGAATTTATTGCAGTGGAAAAAGATTTATTGAAATCTTATGAAGATGAAAAAAACGATAATTAATATATATCAATAACTAAAAGTAAGAGATAATGTTTAAACAATTTTCTGACAAAGTAAACTATCCTGAGATTGAAGAAAGGATACTGGAATTCTGGGAAAAGAATCAGATATTTGAAAAAAGTGTTACTAACCGACCGGAAGGTAAGCCATTTACATTTTATGAAGGACCTCCGACTGCTAATGGGAAACCGGGGCTTCATCATGTAATGGCTCGTACATTGAAAGATCTCATTTGCCGATATAAAACCACACAAGGATTTAGAGTAAACAGGAAAGCAGGATGGGATACTCATGGACTGCCTGTTGAAATAGAAGTAGAAAAGGCTCTCGGTATAAAGAGTAAAAGCGAGATACCGGTTTTCGGAGTAGAAAAATATAATGAAGCTTGCAGGAATTCGGTTTTTACTTATAAAGATATTTGGGAAAGAATGACTACCCGCATGGGATATTGGGTAACTTTAGAAGATGCCTATATTACATGCGATAATAATTATATTGAATCGGTTTGGTGGGCACTCAAAACTCTTTTCGATAAAGGATTAATTTACAAAGATTATAAAATTGTTCCTCAATGCCCACGTTCAGAAACTGTACTCTCATCACACGAATTGGCTCTAGGTTATAAAGATACTAAAGACCCATCGGTATATGTCATGCTGAAACTTAAGGATTCCAAATTCTCTAAAGATGATAATACTTACTTTTTAGTATGGACAACAACACCATGGACTTTGATCTCAAATGTTGCTATTGCCGTAGGACCAGATATAGATTATGTGAAGGTGAAGACCGAGGACAAATATTTAATTCTTGCCAAAGAAAGATTAGTGGTTCTAAAAGGGGACTACGAAATAATCGGCGAATTTAAGGGAAAAGAGTTAGCCGGATTAGAATATGAACAACTTTTCCATTATCTGAAGGTAGATAAAAAAGCTTTTTATGCAGTGGAAGCAGATTTTGTAAGTATTGGTGACGGTTCTGGAATTGTTCATATGTCTCCTGCATTTGGTGCTGATGATTATGAAATATCTAAGAAATATGATTTGCCATTCCTGCAGCCGGTTACACGTGGCGGGCTCTTTACCGAAGAGGTAACTGATTTCAAAGGGCAATTCGTAAAAGATGCTGATCAAGAGATTATATTAAAATTAAAAGAGCAGGGAAGTCTTTATAAAAAAGAGACAATCATTCACTCCTATCCATTTAGCTGGAGATTTGATAATGTCCCGGTTATCTATTATGCTCGTGAATCTTGGTTTATTAGAACTACTGCAATTGCTGATAAAATGGTTCAATTGAATAAAACAATAAACTGGTATCCGCCTGAAGTAGGAAGCGGAAGATTTGGCAATTGGTTAGAAGAAAATAAAGATTGGGCTCTATCCCGTGATCGTTTCTGGGCTACACCACTTCCTATTTGGGTGAGTGTCGATGGTGATACTTTTGCTGTTGGTTCTATCGAAGAATTTAAGGAAGGTTTCATTGAAAAAGATGGTAAACGAATTTCTGTAAGAGAATTAGAAAATATAGATTTACATAAACCATACGTTGATGAAGTTAAGTTTGAGCGTAACGGAAAAATTTATTCACGTACTCCCGAATTAATTGACGTTTGGTTTGATTCCGGTGCGATGCCTTTTGCACAGTACCATTATCCATTTGAGAATAAAGAATTATTTGAAAAAAATTATCCCGCAGATTTTATTTGTGAAGGAATTGATCAAACAAGGGGCTGGTTCTATACACTTCATGCTATCGGGACGATGCTTTTCGATAAAGTTGCTTATAAGAATTTGATTGTCAATGAATTAATTCTGGATAAAGACGGTCAGAAGATGTCCAAATCGAAAGGAAATACAGTTGATCCATTTTCACTATTCGATAAATATGGTGCTGATGCCACAAGGTGGTATCTTGTTACCACATCACCTCCATGGAAATCTACTCTTTTCGATGAGGAAGGAATTTTAGAAGTTCAAAGAAAATTCTTTGGTACTCTATTAAATACATATAATTTCTTTGCACTCTATGCTAATATCGATAAATTTGATTTCAGTGAAGAACTAATCCCTTACGAAGAGAGACCTGAAATAGATAGATGGATTATTTCAAAATTAAATACACTCGTCAAAGATTATGAAACGATGATGGATAATTATGATGTTACCAGAGCCGCCCGCTCTATATCATCATTCACAATCGATCAGCTTTCTAATTGGTATGTTAGAAGAAGCCGCAGAAGATTCTGGAAATCAGAAATAAATAAAAATAAAATCTCTGCTTATCAAACATTATATGAATGCTTGGTAACAGTATGCAAAATTACTGCTCCATTTTCTCCATTTATTGCCGAAGAGATATATCAGAATCTAAATTCAGTTACAAAAAAAGAAGGTGCTGAATCGATTCATTTAGTGGAATTTTCTAAAAATGATTATTTTGAAACAAAACTCGAAGAGAAGATGGATATTGCTCAAAAGGCAGTTTACCTCTCCCGATCAATGCGCGCTAAACATAATTTAAAAGTTCGCCAGCCTCTTCTTAAAATGATGGTAGTTGTAGAACATAATAAACGTGAAGCTGTTAATAGTATGAGAGAAGTGATTTTAGAGGAAGTAAACATAAAAGAATTGATCGTAGTGGAAGATGATACTCAAATAGTAAATAAAACTGCTAAGCCAAATTTCAAAGCAATTGGTCCCAAATATGGTAAATTAGTTAAGCCCCTTACAAACGCAATTAAGGAACTAAATAAAGACCAAATTTCTGTATTGGAGCATAATGGCACTCTTACTTTGACTATCGAAAATACTGAAGTAGTGATTACAAAAGAAGAAGTGGAAATTGTTAGTCATGAAATTGAAGGTTGGTTAGTAGAGTCCGAGGAAGGTGTAACTGTTGCGATAGATACAGAATTAACAGAAGCTCTAATAGCCGAGGGTTATGCCCGTGAATTTGTAAATAGAGTTCAGAATATGAGAAAAGATGCCGGATTTGACGTAATCGACCGGATTAGAGTTTTTATTGATGCAGATTTGAAATTAATTGATTATGTTAACCAATTCAAAGATTATATTTGTAATGAAATCCTCGCTGATGGAATTTTTTATAGCGGAATCGAAGGTGCCGATGGTCATGAGCAGGAATTTGAAATTGGCGAACATAAATTACGAATATTAGTAGCAAAATCGAACTAAAAGTTTAACTGGAGGCAAGTAATGGCAAAAACAGAAGCTAAAAAAACGGTGAAAAAAAGTGGAGCAAAAACTGCATCAAAAGCAGCTCCAAAACCGGCTAAAGCAAAAGTAGAGAAGAAGAAACCCGTTGCTAAAGTTACTTCTAAAGCAACTAAAGCATCTGCTACTACTAAGAAAGTTGCTGTTTCTAAACCGGTGAAAACCAAACCGGCAGCAAAAGCTAAAGCACCGGCAAAAACATCATCAAAGAAGAAATCTAATGCGAAAAGTTTGGAACATGTTGAAGTAATTTCTCCTTCTAAGAAAGTAAAAAAAATTCAAGGATATTCTAAAAAGGATCTTGAAGAATTTAAAAAAGTTATTTTCGATAAGAGAAACGAAATCATCGAACAACTTCAAATTCTCAAAGATCAAATGATGGACCCTACAACCGGTCAGTACGTCAATGAAAATTCTCCTTATTCGCTTCATATGGCAGAGCAAGGAACAGATGCAATGGAAAGAGAAAAACTCTATCTATGGGCTCAAAGAGAGAATAAGTTCCTCGGTTATTTAGATGATGCTCTTCAGAGGATCGATAATGGCACTTATGGCATTTGTATTGAATGTATTGATGAACCACAGCATCTTTGTGCTACATGTCCATTAATACCAAAAGAAAGATTAATGGCTGTCCCTCATACTCAGCATTGTCTTCAAGTTAAACAAAAAATGAAAAAATAATTATTCGGAATACTATTGAGAGTTTTAATTATATCTGCTGTTTTAGTTGTTGTCGATCAATTAACTAAATTTTTAGTTAAGGGAGGAAGGATACCAATACTTAATATATCACATGATGGAATGTTCTATGGCGACAGCATTCCGGTAATTGGTGATTTTTTTAAGATTACATTTGTAGAAAATCCGGGAATGGCATTTGGTATTGATGTAAGTGATAATTCAAAATTACTCCTTTCTTTATTCTCTTTATTTGCAAGTATCGGAATCTTAGTATATTTATATAAAGTAAGAAAAGAGAATCTCCCACTTAAACTGGCGTTGGCTTTTATACTTGGCGGAGCAGTTGGTAATCTGATAGATAGAATGTTTTATGGTGTTTTGTATGGATATGCACCTTTATTTTATGGGAAAGTAGTAGATTTCTTCAATGTTGATTTTTGGGATTTTACAATTTTAGGTCATACTTATGACCGCTGGCCTATTTTTAATGTTGCCGATGCAAGTGTTACGATCGGTGTGATTATATTATTAATTTTCCATAAATCCATTCCTTCAAAAAGCGCAGAACCGATAACAGAACCTTCTGTTGAATCACCTGTTGAAGAAACTAATTTTGAAAGTATAAACGGATCGACAGGAGCTTCTACAACAAGAGAAGATGGCAAAATTAGTAACTGAAAAAAAAATACATATTGAAATTCCGGCAGGCAAAAAGAAGGAAAGAATAGACCTTTACCTTACAAATTCTATTGAAAATGCATCCCGAACAAGAATCCAAAAATTAATAAAAGCAGAATGCGTCCGTGTAAACGGAGATATAATTAAGTCAAATTATATAGTTAATGCCGGCGATATAATTGATGTTGTAATTCCCACTTCACCTCGTCCCGAATTTACAGAAGCGGAAGATATTCCATTGGATATTATTTATGAAGATGAATATCTTTTATTGGTAAATAAAGCCGCAGGAATGGTAGCTCATCCTTCATTAGGAAATTTTACGGGTACGTTAGTAAATGCACTTCTTCACCATACAAATAAGCTTAGCAAATTAAATGATGAACAGACCCGACCGGGAATAGTACATCGTATAGATAAAGAAACAAGCGGTATTCTGCTGGTGGCAAAAGATGAGTGGACGCATGCGCAATTAGCAAAACAATTTTTTCATCACACAATCGAAAGAGAATATTGGGCAGTTTGTTGGGGTATATTCAAAGAACCGAAGGGTGAAATAATTGCTAATATTACACGAAGCAATAAAGATAGAAAAGTATTTACAGTAAGCGAAACAGAAGGTAAGCATGCCCATACATTTTATGAAGTATTAGAAGAATTTGAATTTGCTTCACTGGTAAAATTAAAATTAAAAACCGGCAGGACACATCAAATTAGAGTGCATCTATCGCATATAAATAGACCCATATTTGGCGACCCTGTATATGGTGGAAGAAGAATTGCTTATGGACTTGAGCTTCCCAAGATGAAGACTCGTGTAGATAATTTATTAGATATTATGACAAGACAGGCACTTCATGCAAAGACCTTGGGTTTTATACACCCCAGAACAAAAGAAAAACTTTTCTTTGAATCGGAACTCCCTGAAGACTTTAAACTGCTCTTAAAGAAATTAAAAAGATAAAATCTATTCTCCTTCACTAAAATTTTAATCCTAATTACCTTCATTAAATTTTTCATGTCAGATATTAATTTTATTTATTACTCAAGAATTCTTATACATTCAAAAATTTCCTCCATGAAATAGGTCTTTTACCGTTAATTTATTTTAGGAAAGATAAATTTTAAACAAAAAAAAGCTGCCCTTTTGAGGCAGCTTTTTTATTACAACTTTATTCTTAAGATGAATTATTTTATTAATAACATCTTGTTAACTTTAGTAAAGTCGCCTGCTTCGATTCTGTATAGATAGATACCTGAAGCTAAGTTAGAAGCGTTAAATTGAATTGTATGTGTTCCTGCGTTCAATTCATTATTTACTAATTGTCTAACTTCTCTACCGATAGCGTCATAAACAATAACTTTTACATTAGATGCTTTTGGAATAGAGAATTTAATATTCGTAGTTGGATTAAATGGATTCGGATAGTTCTGATAAACTGTAAATTCAGTAGGAATTAGTTCGTTTTCATCAACGTCAGTAATACCATTTAATGCTTTCCAAGTTGTATTTAATAATTCAATAGTGAACTTAGGATTGTGAATTCCCCAGCTATTATCATAATAGATTGTTCTGATGTTATAAGCAGCTTCTAATTGAACTTTAGTCCATGCAGTTGAAGTTTCAGCATGTGGATCAGGATTTGGTAATAAAGCACTAACTTTTTCAATTAAACCATGAACTTCTTCCTGTAATCCTTCAGTAACACCATCACCATCATGATCGCCAGTTCCTTTATAGAAGAACTTAACATCATGGAAATCAAGACCTAGAGAACCACCGTGGCAAGTTGCGCAAGCATCCATATTAGCTACGCCTGTATCTATATCTCTCATACTGAATGTGTGAGCTCCTTGATGAACTGCTTTTTTAGCAGCGCCTGCAGGATCAGGATACATGTGGCATGTAACGCATGCATCTTCTGTAACATTGAAATGCTTCGTACTTGGAATTGTAGCTCCCCAAGTTACAACGTTTGTACCTACAAGAACGTCAGCTTGTGTAGCATAGTGTGGTCCATAATGAGAAGCCGATTTTACTGTATATGTAGCAGCATTTTGACGGCTCTGATGACAGTTCATGCAAAGTCTTCCGTTTCCACCGCCATCAACAACTTCGCCATTTCCTAATTTAACGCTTGTTTTTCTTAATTGATGAGAATTAGCATTGCTATGAGGTTCATGACAGCTTGCACATGAGATTGCATCAAAAGTTGGATCTGTACTGGTTGTAGGAACGCCATCAACGAATTGTTTGAAACCTGAACCTGTGTGGCATCTAACACAGCTTTCACGACCAGGACCAGCAGGGTAGCTAGTTGGGTTTGCGTGAGCAGAATAATCCCATTGTTCAGCAAATACGTGATGTGCACCATTATCATGACAGTAAGCACAATTATCTGAGCTCATTGTTACGGAGATTTTTGAATTTTCTTTTGAGTTAAGAGGTGAAGAAGCATGAACACTTCCTGGACCGTGACAAGCTTCGCACTGAACGTTTGCTAATTTCATAGCTTCAGGATACATAGCAGCTGTTTGATCATAAACGCCCGGAGCTAATACTGCCGGATATACGAACGGGAAATCATCAAAACCATCATTTGCGGCTTTTTTATCATAACCGGTTGCATGGCATGCTAAACAAAATTCTTGGAAATGACTGCTATATTCACCATTGAATGCTTCTTTCATCTGGTTTGCGTGTCCGGTTTTTTGCCATGCTTCAACAATTTCTCCACCAAAGCCTGCAAATTTATGACAGTCTTTACATTTTTCAACACCAACATATTTAGCGGCATTGATAATGATATCTGCTTGATAGCTGCCGTCTTTAACTCTAAGGATATATTTACCCACAACATCAGGGGTAAATGGAATCACAGTATTTGAAGAATCTAAACCGCCTTCAATTGTTCCGCCATAAGCAGCAGTAGAACCGGCAGGTTTTTCTACTATTGAAAATACCGGTGCTTTTAATCTTGCACCGCTTAGTGTTGCTTTTAAATAGATTTTACTATTAACGCCGACATTCTTTAATCCGTTATACTGAACGGTAAAAATATCAGTTGCGTTTAAATTCGCTTCTCTTGGTGATACACCGTAAGTTGTTAGACTCATTGTCTGTGAATAAACAACTGTGGTTAGAAGCAAAGAGATCAAGGTAAATGCAGTTAACCTTCTAATCATACAGCTCCTCCTGGGGTTTGTATTGTTAATTCGATATTAAAATCTTGTTTTTTACTATAAAAAGACATTTGACTAATATTTTCTTATTTACTCGTTTAATCTATAAAAAAATATAAAGATGTCAAAGTCTAAATAACAAAAAAAATAAAAAATCTTTATTATCCTTTTATCCTATTTTGTATTATCGAAATAAATCTTCTTTTTTTAATAGTTGATTACAAATTACTCTATTTGTATATTTTTAAGTTCAATTTCAGGTAAAAAATGCAAATTTATAACACGCTTACTAGGAAAAAAGAAGAATTTATACCCTTAAACCCGCCAAATGTAACAATGTATGTATGCGGTCCGACCGTTTATGATTTTTTCCATATCGGAAATGCAAGAACATTTATAGTTTCTGATATGATTCGGCGCTATCTTATATATAAAGGTTTCAAAGTTCGCTTCGCAATGAATATAACGGATGTGGATGATAAGATAATCAAAAAAGCCAATGAAGAAAAAATAAGTGCATCGGAATTTTCTAAAAAATATTCGGGGGAATTCCTTATTGACATCGAAAAATTAAAAATAAAAAAAGCCGATATTTATCCCTACGCTACTGATCACATAGAAGAAATGATCAAGTTGATAAAAGATTTAGAGATGAAGAATATAGCTTATAACGTTGATGGAAATGTTTTTTATGATGTAAAGAAATTCCCTTCTTACGGTAAATTAAGCGGTAAGAATATAGACGATTTAGAATCTGGTGCTCGAGTGGAAATTAATGAAGAGAAAAAAAATCCGCTCGATTTTTCTTTATGGAAAAAAGTCAAGGAAGGAGAACCATCATGGGAAAGTCCATGGGGTAAGGGACGTCCCGGCTGGCACATTGAATGCTCTGCTATGGCGATGAAACATTTAGGTAAATCGATCGATATCCATGCCGGTGGAAGCGACTTAATTTTCCCGCATCACGAAAATGAAATTGCACAAAGCGAAGCTTCCACAAATCAGCAATTTGCCAAATATTGGATTCATTTTGGTTTCCTTAATATAGATAATGAAAAGATGTCCAAGTCACTTGGTAATTTTTTTACTGCTCGTGATGTACTAAAAAAATATTCTGCAGAAACTATAAGATTCTTTTTCGCTCAAACAATTTATTCTGGACCATTAAATTTCTCGGATGATTTATTAGCTTCTGCCGAGAAAGGACTAGAGAAACTAAATAATCTTGTTCTTAGTTCTCTTAGTTTTTTAAAGAATCCGTCACTTAATGAGAACAAGAGTGAATTTATATTTGAAAAATATTATTCTGATTTTGAAAAAGCAGTTGATGATGATTTTAATACTCCGAAAGGATTAGCAGTTATTTTTGAGTTTATTAAAGACGCTAATAAGTATATTGCAGATAATAATCCCGGCAAAAATTTTTATCAAGGAATAATTGAATTCCTAAAGAAGACTGCTCAAGACGTACTTGGAATTTTACATATTGAGAATCTTAGCCAAGGAAAAGAATCAGGTATTGAAGATGCACTAATTCAATTATTCCTTGAATTAAGGATAAGATTAAAACAAGAAAAGCAATATCAGTTAGCAGATGAAATTCGAGATAAATTGAGTAAACTCGGTATTCAAATACAGGATGGTAAAACTGGTTCTACATTCAAAAAAAGTTAGCATTAATAATTTCTAATTAAACCGGAAAGAATATGAAAAAGCAAATATTGGCATTTCTTTTAATAGCTGTTACTCTTATTAGCGGACAAGGTTCCGGAGGTACGGATGCTAAGTTTGAATATCGTTATTTAATTGATCTTCCTACTGCGGGAATATTAGAAAAAGGCTATGCAGGAATTTCTACTGATTTTATGCCCTTCGGTACAGTAGTTACTAAATTGGAAGTTGGCGTGTTCGAGAATTTTAGCTTCGGCATTTCTTATGGCGGAAGCAATATTATCGGTACTGGCAAAGTAACGATGTATGAATTACCCGGTGTGAACGTAAGAGGAAGATTATTTGACGAGACTGAGTCCGTTCCGGCTATTACTATCGGCTTTGATTCCCAAGGGAAAGGTTTTTACGATAAGAATGATAAAAGATACGAATTAAAATCTCCGGGACTTTTCGTTGCTGCTTCCAAAAATTTTGAATTTCTCGGATATATCAGTTTCCATGGATTACTTAATTATTCCTTTGAAAGACAAGATGGCGATAAAGACTTAAATATGGGTTTGGGAATTGAAAAAACCATTGGTACGCAGGTTTCAATTATTGGAGAATATGATTTTGCAATAAATGATAATGGATCAAAATCGATAGGTGATGGATCGGGATATCTTAATCTTGGTATTAGATGGACTATAGGTAATGGGCTTACGATTGGACTAAATCTAAGAGATATGTTATCAAATAAAAAGCTCATCGGAAATAAAGCAGATAGAGGTCTATATATTGAGTTCGTAAGAGGCATTTTTTAATTTTTGTACAAAATAATATACATATTAGTCTAAAAAAATCTACAATCCTACCAAAATAAGTCGAATTTGACCTTCTTTTTGCCTTTTTATAAGGCATAAATTTTGATAATATTATAATAGGAGTTTTAAAAAAGGGGATTAAAATGAAGACCTCATTGAAAATATTAATAGTTGCACTTTCCATATTTGCTACCGGATGTTATACCCAAGTGGCAATGAGGGGAGAGAGACCGGAACGTAATGACCGTTATGCTTATGAAGATAGTAACGATCAAAATAGTGATTACCAAAACGATGAATATTCTGAAGAATACTACGATGATGATCAGTATTATGATGATTATTCTACCGGTCAGGATATTTATATTGATTCTTATGGAAATGTATCAATATTAAATTCGAATACATATAGTTACATGCCTTATAGAAGATATCTTTATGGATATTATCCATCGGTAGGGGTATCATTGTCATGGGGTTATGATCCATGTTATTATAATTATTATGATACTTATTGGGGCTACTCATATTATATGACACCGGGATATTATGCACCTTGGTATTACCCATATTCTTATTATTCACCATGGTACTATCCTCATTATAATAATTGGAATAACTATACCGCTAAATCGCCATATAAATACCGCACGAATGATTTTGCTCGTACGAGAGGTAGAGACGGTGAGAGAAATTATGACACGAGGAGAAATAGAACAGGCAGCGATAGAACTGCCGGAAATACTTCTAATGGTTCATTTAGAAGAAGCAGCGGAAGAGATGGTAATACTGTCGATTTAAACAGAAGCGGAGTTTCAAGAAGTGGAGGAAATACTTCTAAAAGTGGTACTATAAGAGATAAAGATAATAAAACTCAAATTCCTAAAAAAGGTGAAGCAGTAAAAAGAGAAAGACCAAGCAGCAGATCGGATTCTCCAAGTAATAGAAGGTCAACTACACCAACAAGACCTAGGACAAGAGATAACGATGGAGCGAGCAGGAGAAGTTCAGGAAGTTCATCACGTTCGAGCGAATCACCAAGAAGTTATAGTCCACCGCCTTCATCGAGCCCGAGTCCAAGCTATAATCCTCCACCTGCATCAGCACCTAGTAGAGGAAGCGATTCTCCTTCAAGATCAAGCGGCAGCAGTGGAAATAGTAGCGGTAGCAGCAGAGGCGGAGATAGATCTCGTAGATAGTAAATCTGTTATAAGCTTGTAAAAAAATTGTAGAGTAAGTATTAATAGCTTATTCAGGTAATTAAAATAAAGGTACGATTATGAAAAAATTAATAGTTCTAATTTTGGTTTTGGCTTCTGTGTCAATAAATGCACAGAACTATAATGATGCTTTAAGATTGACTGAACATGGAATATTATCAGGAGCGCGAGCCCTTGGAATGGGTAATGCTTATACAGCATTAAGCAATGATTTTTCCGGTATTGCATTCAATCCTGCCGGATTAGGTTTAATAAAAAAATTGCAGCTCGATGCTTCTCTTAATTATAACAATCAATCGACATCAACGGAATTGTTTAAAAATACTACCACCTATGATAATGGTAATACAGGTTTTAATCAATTTGGATTTGTTTTCCCTTTTCCTACATATCAAGGTAGTTTAGTTTTTGCGCTAGGATACAATAGATACAAAGATTTTAATAGAGTAATTAAGTTCGATGGTTATAATAGTGCTAATAATTCAATGATTCAGGATATGGTTTCTTATAATGATGATATTGCCTATGAACTGGGATTAAGTTACCCCACATATAATGGTGCAGATTATGCAGGAGATGAAACAAGAATAAATGGAAAACTAAATCAGAGCGGAACGATTCTTCAAGAAGGGGATATAAGTGCTTGGAGTTTCGCCGGTGCTATTGAAGTTCAAAAGAATTTATTTATCGGTGGTTCTCTTAATATTATTAGTGGTGAATACACAAAGAACCGAGAATATAATGAAATTGATACAAAGGATAATTACGGAAATGATTTGGCATTAGACCCTGAGGATGAATTTACACGAGGTTTCGAAAGTTTTTATTATAACGATATACTTACATGGGACTTGAGTGGTTATGATGCACAACTAGGAATCCTTTATAAAGCCAATGACCTTGTGAATTTAGGTGCTTCTATCAAATTTCCAAGAAATTATACAATAAAAGAAGTTTATAGAGAAGATGCCGAAAGCTTTTTCACCAATGCTAATTATTATTTAGATCCGCCTTATGAGACAGCAATACAATACGAAATTACAACACCATTTGAATTTTATTTAGGTGCTGCAATTCATTATCAAGACCTGACTCTAAGCGGTGATGCAAAAATAATTGATTATACTCAAATGGAATTTACCGATGGATTAGGCGAAAGAGCAATGAAAGATAAAAACTTGGATATCAAAGATCTTTTGCAAAGTGTTACTAATTTTAATTTAGGTATGGAATATAAAATACCTTATACCGGAATTGCACTAAGAGGCGGGTTCATGTATTACCCATCTGCTTTTAAAGGCGATCAAAGCGATTTCGATAAAAAATATGTTACTGCCGGTATTGGATTTGCTACTGATAAAAACTTATCTATTAATATTGCTTATGCACATGGCTGGTGGAATGATTTTGGAGATAATTATGGCTCTAACTTATCAAGAACTTTTCAGGAAGTTTCTGTCAATAATTTAATGTTTACGGTATCATTCAAATTTTGATTCCTATATTGACAACACTCCTAAAGCGGTTTATTTTATATGAACCGCTTTTTTTTTATATGGAGGTAATATTAGAGGTTTAGTTTCAAGAGTAGAAAGTAAAGACTATTTTCTTTTTGATGATAATTACGAAATTATTCGATGTTCGCTCAGGGGCAAATTCCAAAAAGATTTTAATTTGAAAAGGGGGAAACTTTTTAAGTTAGATATTGCAACTGTCGGAGATTATGTGGAATATGAATTAAATCAAGATGGGACAGGAGTAATAAATTACATTGAAGAAAGAGAAAATTATATTTCTAGAAAAGCTCCTCGTATGAAAGGTGCAAGTACTCGAGGAGAAAGACTAGAACAAGTAATTGCAGCTAATATTGATCAAAACGTTATTATCACTTCATCGGACATGCCTCGATTTAATAATAAAACTTTAGACCGATTTTTAGTGTCATCAGAAAGTTCTCATATACCCTCCGTAATTGTATTAAATAAAATTGATTTGACGGATCCGGGAGAAGTGGAATTATGGCGAGACCTTTATTCTTCTATCGGTTATAAAGTTATTCTTACAAGCACTGTTTCTAATATTGGTCTTGATAGATTAGCAGAGGAAATTAAAGATAAGAAAAATCTTTTCTGGGGAAATTCAGGTGTTGGAAAGTCCTCTATTCTAAATTATTTATTTCCTGAATTGAATTTAAAGATTGGCGAGGTTAGTGATTATACATCGAAGGGAAAGCATACAACTGTAACGAGCGTTATGCATAAAGTAGATGCCGATACTTTTATCATAGATACTCCGGGAATTAGGGAGATTGATCCTTATGGCTTAACTGAAGAAGACCTATCTCACTATTTTGTTGAGTTTCAGGAATATTTAAACGAGTGTAAGTTTAATCGATGTACCCATAACCATGAACCGGGATGCGCTGTTTTAGAAGCTTTGGAAAAAGGAGAAATATCTATCGATAGATATGAAAGTTATTTGACTATACTAAACACTATCGAAGAGGATATGAACTATTGATGTTTTTTTATAAAAGATTTCATCGATAAAATAAATTTCTGAACCACATCATCCGGCACTCCGTCATAATGATGTTTCTTCAGACGCATATCACATTGATCATTTACATAATCGATTAATATGAACTCATCATTTTCGGTAAGTGCAATCTCTGTTGAGAAATAATCAAGATCGACAATCTTTGCTATCTTTGATACGATTTTTTGCAATTGATCGAGTTTTAATTCTTTTATTTCATGCGGTTTAAAAGAGTGATAAATATGAGTAGTATCATCCCACCATACCGGTATTACTTTTCCGAAAGCATAAAAAACTCTGAACCATGCTCTTCTTCCATTAAAAATTTTTGGGAAGATTTTTCTTTGAACTAAAAAGTGATCATCAGTGAATTGAAGTCGAGCTTCATGCACTTGGTGTAATGACTGTGCATCCACTACTACTCCATCTCCGCCACCGGTATAAAAAGATGGTTTAATAACGAATGGTATTCCGATATTTGATAAGTCTTCATTACTTAATGGGAGTATCGGTGTATGGTCAAAAGGTTTCAAAATTATTGTATCCGGGACGCTATGACCTTGTGCTATTAATCTATCGTGCATTTCTGATTTGACGATTGCTTTTTTTACTTTTGAGTACGGATTTATTAAGTATGTTTTTCTTTTTTCGAGTAGCTTAACTAATGGTTCAAAATCTGAATCAACATCTGAGGCTCGATCTAAATAAAAATCAAATGAAATTTTCCTATTGCGAATATCTTCCGTAACTTCAGTGATATTATATTTACCAATAATGAACGTAGTTAATCCATCTTGCTGAAAGATATTTTCGGTCATTTCGATAAAATCAATATCGAATATCCATTGGAATGATATTGCTAAATTGTAATTTTTCATTTTTTAATTTTTGGTTAGTCTAAAGATATTGAAATAGTAAGTATAGTTCAATTTTTTTAGCTTGTTATTAAAAATCAATAAAGGTATTTTTTGCTTCAAAATAAAGGTTACGATGCGAAAATTTGTATCATTAATATTAATTATAATTCTTACTGCCTGCTCGATAGAGAATGAAACAGTAAAAAATGAAAGTGAAAAACAATTCATCCCTAGAGATTTTAAAAGATATGCAATGGAGCGGTTTATTCAAGGCAATACTTATGATTTGCAAGATAAATATGATCAAGCGGTACGGGAATATTCTGAAGCCGTTAAATATGACCCAAGTGCCGGGATTTATTATAGTTTAGCAAAATCATATTTTCATCTCAATCGATTAGATTTGGCACTTCTTAATTCTAAAAAAGCAGTAGCTCTTGATTCACTTAATAAAGATTACCTTTATTTATTAGGTGCTATATTTTCTAATAGTAATCAAAATGATTCTGCTGTTATTTGTTATGAGAATATAATCAAAATAGATTCTAACGATTCAGGCGGCTATTTTAATTTGGCTGAGCAGTTAGAAGTAACCAAGCCTTCGGAGTCTTTGAAACTTTATAAAAAAGTAATCGATATGATTGGTCCTGAATGGAGCGTTTTAATAAAGATTGCAGATATTAATGAACGACTCGGTAATATTAAAGAGACTATAAATACTATTGAAGATTTATTGGATATCAATCCTTCAAGTCTTGAGCTTAGAAAGATGCTAATTCAAGCATATATAAAAAGCGATAATGTTGATAAAGCTTTTTATCAGATTGAAGAGGCAATGATAAGCTATCCGGATGATATGGATTTGATTAATTATAAAGGCGAACTATATCTTAAATCAGATAAATATAAAGAGGCGGCTCAATTATTTTATAAGCTAGCTGAAAGCATTGAAGTTTCTAATCAAAAAAAAATCGAAATAGGTCAGAGATTTTTTGGACTTGCCCAAAAGGATAGCACTAATCTTGACTATGCTTTTAATATACTTTCCAAAATAAAGACTGATTCGGTTGATTGGGAAGTCCCGGCATATATCGGCGAAATTTTAATACAAAAGAAAAAAGACTCTTTGGCGATAGAGTATTTTAAGGATGCTGCTAAATTAGCAAATTGGAATCCTCAATTATGGGTTAGACTTGGCGGTCTCCTTTTTGATTCCGGTCATTATATTCAAGTAATTGATTTGATGAAAGATGTAGCCGATAAATTCCCAAATGATTATGCAATTAACCTTATCTATGGATTAAGTTTATCTCAAGCAAGTGATCCGGAGGCGGCGAGTAAGTATCTTCTTAATGCCGTTAAAATTAATCCAAATGATTTGATGGCTCTTTCAGCATACGGATTTACTCTTAACCAATTAAAGAAAGATGATGAAGCTATTATTTATCTCAAGAAAGCATTGATAATAGCCCCTGATGACCTTCAATCATTAAGCGTTCTTGCAATGATTTATGAAAATCGAAATGAGTTTGCGATTTCAGATTCTTTGTATCAAAAAGCATTATCTTTAGATGCTGAAAATATTCTTATAATGAATAACTATGCTTATTCGCTTTCAAATCGAGGAATAAAATTGGATGAATCATTGGAGATGTCCCGCAAAACGGTAGAGATAGAACCTGAAAATCCTTCCTATCTTGATACATTAGGTTGGATTTATTTCAAAATCGGGAACTATAAAGAGGCTGAGTTTTATATTAAAAAAGCAATTGAAAAAGATAAGAATAACGCTACATTATTGGATCATCTCGGTGATGTTTATTATAAGAAAGGTAATAGGAAAAAGGCAATGGAGTATTGGAAAAATGCTTTTGAACTCGATCCAAATTTAGAGAATTTGAAAACAAAAATTGAAAAAGGAGAATTGTGAAAATTTTTTCAATAAGAAGAATTATGCTTTATTTCGCAATGTTATTATTTATGGTTGCATGTGTTCCTGAACAGCAAAGCTCACCCGAAGCAAGTATGTCAACCGATAGATTAATGAGAAGGTTGGAATCGAACAGAAGAAACATAAGGACATTCCGAGGTGTAGGTTCGATAACTATTAGGACTGATGCCATAAATGCTACAAGTAATATCGAAGTACTGGTTAAAAAACCCGATTCATTAAAAATATCATTATTCGGTCCTTTTGGAATCGATCTCGCACAGATTTTAATAGCAGAAAACAATTTCCAATATTTTGATGTTATGAATAATCAACTTTATTATGGAAAAGTAAAAAAAGGAATAATAAAAAAATTATTGAAAATAGATATAGAGCTTGATGATTTAACTAATGGATTAGTAGGCTCAATTAATTTTTCAGATAAATTACAATTAAAACCTGATCGTTTTGAAGTAACAAGCGATCTTTTCTCATTTATCTATAAAGACCCGATCACAAAAAAAGAAGAACTATACATCGCTAATAAAGGAAATCTTGCCATAAGAGAATATCGAATTACTAGTCAGAATGGTGAAGGTATTTTAGAAGGTAATTATAGTATGTTTCGAGAGTTTAATTCGGTTCAGCTTCCTTCTACTATTGATTTGAATTATCCTATTAGCGATCAGAGACTCAAAATAAATTATAGAACTATGACCGTAAATAATGAATTACCTGATTTAACTATAAAACTACCTTCTGATGTAGAAAAAATTGAATGGAAATAATTAAAAAATTATTTTTAATAACAGTTTTAATTTCTGCTGTACTATTTGGTCAAGGCAAAGATAGTGTGGCAGTAAAGAATAAGGAGCTAAATCAACTCCGCAACGATATAGTATCCTTAGAAAGAGAATTGCGTTCGATCAGCAGTAAAGAAAAAGAATCGCTCAATGCACTTCAAAAAATTTCCAAACAGAATCTCCTCTTAAATAAAGTAATTAATACACTCATAAGTGAAGAAAAACTTAAATTAAAAGAAATAAAAGGTATTGAGAATCGAATTGCAATAATTGAAAAAAGAATTTCTTTAATGCGTGAGAAATATTCTAAATATTTGGTTTGGGTTTATCAGAATATCGGTTCTTCTCCATTCAAATTTCTCTTGAGTTCTTCCTCTCTAAATCAGGCTGTAATGCGTATCAGATACCTACAATATATATCTGAGAGTAATGAGAAAACAATTGAGAATCTAAAAAATAATCGAAAGGAATTAGCATCATTAAAATCGAAGCTTCACTCAGAATATGATGAGAAAGAATTTTTGGTAAATCAGAAAAAATTAGAACAGGGAACGCTGGTCGAAAAAGAAAACGACAGGAAAGAATTAATTGCAAAATTGAAAAAAAATCAAGTTGCTATCTCTGAAGAAATAGACGAAAAAAGAAAAGCAGAAATTGAAATCAAGAATTTGATTTCAAAACTAATAGAGAAAGAACGAGAAAGGAAATCAAAATTATTAGAGAAAAAAGCAGAAGGCAAACCGGTAGTTAATTATAATTATGATTATGCTAATCTCGCTGAATTTGGACAGCTTAAGGGAAGACTTCTTTGGCCTATACGAGACGGGAAAATCGTTCGTAAATTCGGCGAAATTAAAAATGAAAGATTGAATACGGTAACCCTCAATTACGGTATTGATATTAATGTTAAAGGAGATGACAATATTTATAATGTCGGCGAAGGTATCGTGTCTGTCATAGATTATATCCCCGGCTTTGGTACTGTACTCATAATTACTCATAAAAATGAATTTAGAACTGTTTATGGGCATATTAAAGATATAAAGGTAAGAGAAGGAGATAAAGTAAAAGGAGGAGATATATTAGGCTCTATAAGTGAAAGTTTAGAAGGAAAAATTCTCCATTTCGAAATTTGGAATGAACGAAATTTCCAGAATCCGGAAGTGTGGTTAGTTCGTAGGTAATTAATTGTTTAATTACAGAATTTTATTCCGTAGTTTCACGTCTCTTACTTCTCTACAATTAATTAATTATTTAGCTCCACTTATAACCTTCCCTTATCTACTTCAAACTCTTGGTCCAAAAAATTATGGGCTTGTTATATTTTCTACTGCGATAGCGAGCTATTTCGCGAATTTCATTGACCTTGGATTTAATTATTCAGCCAATCAAAAAATTGCCATCACTAATGATTTATCTTACATATCAAAATTGTTCTCCACGGTACAATTCGTAAAATTAATATCTTCGGTTTTATCGCTTATTATATTATCACTGATCTTATTCTTTTTGAATATATCGTATTTACTACTTATTGTTATAATATATTCAGTTTTTATAGCTATCAATAATTCGCTCTATCCCACATGGTTTTTATTAGGGAAAGAACTAACGCATTATTCTACTTTCATAATTGCCCCTATAAGAATAATATCTATTATACTAATTTTCAGTATAGTTATAGACGACAATTCAGTTATTGAATTAATGCAAATAAATTTGTTCTCATCTTTTATGACTATGACTATCAGTACAATATTTATCATTCGGCATTATCGAATTAAAATAATCCTTCCACGGTTAAAAGAAATTCAAAGTGAATTATTTGATAGTTTCAAAATATATAAAGGTATAGGGGCAATAACTCTATATACTGCATCTAATAATCTTTTATTGGGAATAATTACAAATAATACTATGGTCGGAATTTTTAATGCCGCCGATAAAATTAGATTGGCTTTCCAGAGCGGGGTTACAATTATTGGGCAATCGCTTTTTCCGCAAGTATCCAGAAATATAAAAATCGAAAAAGAAAAAACGATAAATGAACTTTTACTCTTTATGTATATCGGAGCTTCATTAGTTTTGTTGCTTACGATAATTGCCTATTTATTTTCGGAAAATATAATTCATCTGATTGCAGGAAAAAATTATTATCCGGCGATAAAAGTATTTGAGATAATTTGCTTTATTCCATTTACAGTGTTTGTGAGCAATATTCTTGGAATACAAATTATGCTAAATTTAGAAATGACTAAAATATTTAATAAAATAATCTGGTGCGGAGGAATATTAAATATCTCTTTACTATTAATTTTAATTCCATTGCTCTCGGTTTTTGGTGCTGCATATTCAGTCCTAATTACTGAATCATTTATTTCACTCATTATGTTATTTATTATTTATAAACGGAGAATAGTAACTGATGTATGATTATTTAATAGTGGGGGCGGGTATATCGGGGATTTCACTGGCAGAGCGGCTCGCAAATGATAGGGGAGCTTCTGTTTTGCTAATTGATAAAAGAAATCATTTGGGAGGCAACTGCTATGATTATTATGATTCTCATAATATTTTGATCCATAAATATGGCCCGCATATATTTCACACAAATAATATCGAAGTAAAAAGATACCTCTCACTTTTCACACTTTGGACCCCATATAACCATAAAGTTAAAATTAATTATCAAGGGAAATTATACCATTTCCCGATTAATAGAGATACAATAAATAAGTTCTATGGATGTAAACTCAATAATATAAATGAAGTAAAAAAGTTTCTCATCTCTTCGGTCTTGAATTTTAAGCAAGAAAATAATTCGGAGGAATATCTACTAAACCGAATACCTAAGGAACTATATGAAGCATTTTATAAAAATTATAGTTACAAACAATGGGGTAAGTATCCTTCTGAATTGCCGAAATCAATTTGCTCTCGAATACCAATAAGATTAAATAATAATGAATATTACTTTTCTGATAAATATCAGATTATGCCTGCGCAAGGATATTCAGAAATGTTTAATCGAATGGTCTCTAGTAAAAAAATCGAACTATTACTCAACACAGATTATTCCAAAATTGTAAATAATATTTCATTTAATAGATTAATATTTACTGGTAAGATTGATGAATACTTTGATTTCACTTACGGAGAATTATTCTATCGTTCACTTAAGATTCGTTTAAAAAATATACCTGTTCAATTTTTTCAAGACGTCGCTGTTATAAATTATCCCGAGCTAAAAAATAATTACACACGCATTAGTGAATATAAATATATGACCGGACAGAAATCGGATTCAACAACAATTAGCTATGAATATCCTGCTGATAATGGAGAAGCTTGCTATCCATTACGAGATAAAAATAATCTGGAAAAATTTAGAAAATATGTTCGATTATCGAAAAAGTATAAAAACATTCATTTCGCAGGAAGATTAGGAGAGTATAAATACTTTAATATCGATCAAGCAGTTTTGAATTCCTTAAATATTTATAAAAATATAGTCTATAATAAATGAAAATTGCAGCTGTAGTTGTAACATATAACCGACTCGAATATTTAAAGAGATGTATTGATTCATTATGTAATCAAAGTCATCAAATTGATAAGATATTCGTTATAGATAATTCCAGCGATGATGGAACTTGGGAGTATTTGCAAAGTCAAGAATATGTTGAAGCGATAAGACAAAAGAATAGCGGAGGTGCGGGAGGTTTCTTTGCGGGTATTAAGCATGCTTATTTCGCCGGTTATGATTTAACCTGGTGTATGGATGATGACAATGAACCTGAACATAATTCATTAAAATATTTACTTGAATGGGTGAATGATAATAACAAAATCTATAATTCATTATGTCTCGAGAAGTCAACTAACGATCCATGTTTTGGATTGTATATAAATGGTAAATTGTCTCTTGATATAAAAGAAATAATAAATTATGAAATGCTTGAATCGGCAAATTATTTTAATGGTACATTAATTCCTCGGGGTGCGATTAAAGTTATTGGTTTTCCGAATCCTTACTATTGGGAACAAGGTGATAATTTTGATTATTATCTTGAAGCAATTGAAAAGGGAATTCCCTCCGTTACAATTACTAAATCTATTATCTATCATCCAAAACAAAATTATAGACTATTAAGCATTTTCCGTTATAACTATAAATACCCAATGATGAAGCAATTCAAAAAGAAAATATTTATTCGAAATATTTTATTTATATATAAGACTCATAGAAATTTTACAATTAGGAATTTACTACGAGTAATACTATTTGAACTATTAGGTATAATAAAATATCAACCTAATAATATACTTTCTTTCGTTGAGGGTTTATTAATCGGGAGTATTACATCAAGAAGAAAAATTCTATTGAAAAAAGAGTATCCCATAACATGAAATATATTCTTACAAGCGTAGATTCGATTCAGAAATACAGATTTTTCGATAAACTAAATCGTGTATTAAAATCATATTCGTGTGAAATTGTATTTGTAACGATACGCCTTTCTGTTTATTTGATAGGAAGATCTTCAGGCAGAAAAATCTATCTAGTAAAAAAAAATAAGAGTTCAGACTCAGTTGATAATAATAGAAAGGAGTTCCTTGAAGTTAACTCAGGTATGATAGATGAACACACTGCCTCGTTAATTTATCGGGATTCAAAAAAATTATTCCATCTGTTGAATGAAAAATATTTTTTCAGATTAACTTATATTTTTAATGGACTTGGAGTGATTGATCGAGCATTAGAAGATTTTGCATCTGATGTTGGACTTAACTGCAAATATTTTGAATTGTCCAATATCAAAGGGAAGATGTTTATTGATAATACAGGGACTAATGCAAATTCCTCTCTTTATTCAGATATTGATCAATTGTCTCATCTACAAGTTAACACATCTCATTATAATGAATGGCGCAAGAATTATATAAATACATTAAAGTCAGAGACATTATTGCCTCAAGAAAGGAGAGTGAAAAATATTAACTATTTGTACATGATTGATTTATATGGTTATTGGTTTCATAGCATTCATCGTCTTTCAAATAAAAGCATAAAAGAAAAAATTAAAACTAAATTATTCCTTAGCTCTCTATATAGAAGTGATAAACATGAATCTCAAATTATAAAACCATATATACTAGTCCCATTACAAATTCCTGATGATTCTCAACTCTTATTTCATTCTTCATTTGACAATTTCGATTTAATAAATGCAGCAAATAAAATAGCGATTGAAAAAGGGATGAATATAGTTGTGAAAATTCATCCCGCTGAAGAAAATATTAATTTCATAGAAGAAGTTTTTCGTCTTAAAGAAATACTTGGCTTTAATATAACGAATAATAATATATATGAGCTAATTGAGGAGTGTGAATTTATCATTACCATAAATTCATCGGTCGGATTATTAGCTAAAATTATCGGTAAGGAAGTAATTTTTATCGGAAATACATATTTCGATAAATTAGACTCGCATAATTTGCCTGCTTATATAGAATCTTTTCTTCTAAATATTGATTTCTGGGATGAAAAATATGAATTGAGCGTGGATGAGATTTCCAGATTAATAAATTAATTTTCTAAATAGTTTTATAAATATTTTTGGATTAGTTCTAATGGTTTTAATAAAGATCTCTGGTAACTTCAATAATGGTGAATTGAGATATGCAGAAAGCAATTCACGTTTGATTATAAATTCTTCTAAATCGATCTCTTTAAATGCAATATTTGAATAATGGTCCATGGTTAGGAACTCTTTTCTTTTAATTATAAAATCATTTATTAATTGATTGAAATGCTGTGAGGAATATCCATTTTGTGTAATTCTAATATGAGTTAAAACCGTTGGTATATTTGAAAATTTATGTGTGGCACCAAATCTCAGAAAAAAGTTCAAGTCTTCGGGGTAAAAATCATTCTCTAATTTCAGTTCATCAATATTATTATTCTTAAAAACTATCGTGGGAGTATAAAGTGAAGGAGATAGATTAAAAAGATTTTTAATAATATGATTATGTTCAGTCGGAGGTGAAATATTTTTCGGGAAAATTCTGTTATTTTCTCCTATATATTTTACTCCTGTTCCTACTGCATCGATATTTTTATTATTTTCTAAAAATGCAATTTGATGATTAAATTTATCTTTCAGATATATATCATCAGAATCAACTCTTGCCACAAACGGAGTATCTGCAAAATTTAATGCGTAATTGTAAGAGTCAATTATCCCACTATGCTCTTTATTAAGTAAAATTATTCTATTATCTTTGAACGACTTAATGATTTCTAAAGAATTATCAGTCGAACCATCGTTGATTAAGAATAGATTAAAATTATCGAATGATTGATTTAATAGTGAAGAGCTGGATTGCTTTATAAATCGTTCTGAATTATAAAATGGCATTATAAGTGAAAGAGTTTTTTTCTTTTTGATATTACTCATAATTCATATAAAATTTTGTGAATATAGCCATTATCGGTTCTCATGGATTCAATGTTGTCTATGGAGGATTTGAAACCTTTATAAGAGAACTTATAATTAATATGTCTGATAGAGATATTAATTTTATTGTGTATGAACGACCGCATACTATAAAACTCTTGGAATCTTATGATTCAAATAAAATTTCAAGAATAAATATAAGTACATTAGAAAGAAAAAATCTTGCCCAATTTATTCATTCCTTCAAATCAACTTTTCATTCTTTTTTTATTAAATGTGATATTATCCTTTATGTCAATATTGCAAATGCACCTTTTGCTTTTTTGCAGAAAGTATTTACTTCCAGAAAAATAATTATTTGCGTTGACGGAATTGAATGGAGGCGCAAGAAATGGAATATAATTGGGAAAGGTTATTTTTATATTTCTGCTCGAATCTCAAAAATTTGTGCTCATCATCTAATTGCCGATTCAAAAGAAATATCCTCTTTCTATAAAAATCAATTCAAAATAGATACAAAAAATATCAGTTATGGAGCAAATACTTATATCTCTGAAAGTGAGGCGATTGAGTTTGAAACTAATTCATATTATCTAATAATTGGAAGAATTATTCCTGATAATAATATACTTTTTTTAATAAGACAGTTGCTCAAATCTAACACTAATAAGCGATTAGTAGTTGTTGGGGAATTAAAAAAATCAGATAATTATCATAATGAAATTATTCAGATAGAAGATAATAGAATAGTCAAATTGGGATTGGTAACAAGCATTAGCAGAATAAATCATTTATTAAAAAACTGTTTTTGTTATTTACATGGACATGAATTTGGTGGTACAAATCCAATATTGCTTCAAGCACTAGGAAACGGAGCACTTACCTTAGCACTTAATACTATTTATAATAAAGAAGTAATTTCTGATAAATATGGATTGTTATTTGAAAAAAAAACATTTACCAATCAAATAAATAATATAGAATCCAACAAAGTTGATTATAGTCAAATTAAAATTCTTGCAAAGGAATATATTAATGAAAAGTATAATTGGAAAACAGTCGCCGAACAGTATTATGAGCTATTTCAAAATTAATCATAGAAGTTTCGGTACAACCCTACTTTTGTTTTTCATCATTATTAATTTAGGATTTGCTCAGACGAAGTGGTTTAATGAAAATTCTACCTATATTAAATTAAAAGTGGGAGCCGATGATATTTATCGAATATATGGGGAAGATTTTAAGAAGCTCGGGATAAATCTATCTTCAGTTGATTGCTCTAAATTAAAAATATTTTATCATGGAGAGCAAATTCCAATTTATGTGAAAGATGACGGCTATCCGTGGTTAGAAGAAAATGATTTTATTGAATTTATTGGCTATCGGAACTATGGTGGCAAGCATAGAGAGGTTGCAGAGTACAATCATCCATATAATGAGTATCTAAATAGATATACAGATTCCACGACATACTTTATTAGTTGGGAAGGAGAGCCGGGAAATCATATTGGTTCATACCTGCCGGAAATAAGAAATTATCCACTTCTTGATTCCTATTATTCCATAATTCATTTAGAACAGAATAATGTATTCGATTATTCGGTAGATAATTTGGTAAGAAAAGAATTGCCGGACTGGATTGAGAATGAGACGTGGTCGCAAGGGTTACTAAATGCAGGTGGTAAAATTAGTCAAAATTTTATATGCTCAGATATTATGAAAGATAAGCCATTTTATTTCTATGCAAAACTTCAAAGCTTCGGGACTGATCTTCAAACAAATTCGCATCTTGTTGCTCTTGGCATTAATAATCAAAATAAATATTATGACTCAACTTATATAAATAAAGCGAAGCATGTAGTACTTAATTCATCGGATAAAGCTAATCTTTTAAAAGAGGGGAGTAATTCGATACAAATATACTCTTTCCCGACCGGTGGATTACTAAACTCAACTTTATTTGATTGGTTTGAAATTGAGTATCCTCGTCGAATAAAATTAAAAAATGATTCTCTACATTTTCAGTTAACAAGAATTAAAGAAAGACATTCAGTATCTATTGAGAATGCAATTTCCGATAATTATTCAATATGGTTAGTAGGTGATAGCACTAAAAAATATTCTGTTATTTCCACTAATAGAATTATAGAATTTCCTATTTATGTTTCGGATAGTATTAAAGTCTTCATAAAATCTGAATCAAGAATATCTAAACCCCGTATTGTTGGAATAAGTTCTTTTATTGAAAATTTATTCAATAGCTCAAATGTGGCAGAATATATAATATTAACTGCCGAGCCCTTTATTCCAAAATCAAAAGAATATTCTGACTTTATAAAAAATAATTATAACAAAATAGTAAAAGTAGTAGATGTCGAAAATATTTATGACCAATTTTCTTATGGAGAATTTAACCCTGAATCTATTAGGAGCTTTATTCGACATGCATATAAATATTGGTCATCTCCCAAAATAGAATATCTGTTACTTGTAGGCTCGGCTACTCATGATTATTATAGTTACCGGCATATTAATGGTGGATTCTCTGAAGTGAAAAATTATGTCGCGTCTTATGGAGCACCGGTAAGTGATAATTGGTTTGGCATTCTTGATTCTAATCCACTCGTTCAGGGAATCAAAATCGGTCGATTACCAATAAAAAGTATAGAAGAATTTGATCGATACTTTCAGAGACATAAAGAATATCTTAATTCAGAATATACAGATTGGAATAAAAGATTTCTTTTCTTTTCGGGTGGGAAAGGTGATAGCCAAGCAGAATTGGATAAATTAAGAAATGTAAATTCTTATGTAATTGATAGTCTCGTTGCACCTTCTCCAATCGGAGGTGAATATTATCATTTCTATAAAACCATTTCTCCCTTAACAAATTTTGGTAATTACTCACCGGAATATGTATCCGAAAAAATTCAGGATGGTGGATTATTTATATCTTATATAGGACATAGTGGGACACGAACTTGGGATAATACAATCACAGAACCAGCTCAGTTAAAAAACAAATTTGATAAAGCTTCGTTAGTTACTGATTTTGGATGTGTAACTGCAAAATTCGCAGAACCAGATGTAACATCATTTGCAGAGCTAATGACTGTAGGAGAAAATAGCAGTGCAATTTCATATATAGGTAATTCATCGGCAGGATTTATTTCTACTGCGATAGAAGCCCCTAAACTATTTTATACATTTTTGCTTAAAGATTCATCTCACTGTATTTCGGAATCTCTTATTAAAACAAAATCTGAACTGATAAAAAATAGTGGATATTCGGAAATTGCTAAACTGTTTTCTCTTACTAGTATAATAATAGGCGATCCAATTATTCAATTACGGCTTCCAGACAAACCAAATTTGAAAATTGAAAAACTTACATCGGAAAAGGATTTAAATAATTTATCTGAATTGGAAGATTCGGTTCAATTTAGTCTAGTCTATAAAAATATTGGACGTGCTTTAAAAGATTCTTTTCAATTAATTCTATCATACATTTATGATAAAACAACATCAAGAAATTATTTTCTGTCTCTGCCAATCTTAAAAGATTCAATAAGTTTTTTTGTACCTATTAAAAATCGACCCGGTAAACATACACTAATTTTTAATTTAGATTCTGCAAATAAAATAGATGAGTTTGATGAAAATGATAATTCATTTGAATATAGTTTTTTTGTTAATATGAGCAAGTATCTTCCAATTCTCGACTACAGTTATGAAAATTGTATAAAGGATTCAATATATTTCATTAATCCCCCAAACATTGATTTCTCTAAAGCTCAATATTATATTTCTGCAAAATCAGACTTCACCAATCATAAAGTTTATAATTCATTTTTGAGTAAACCATATACAGTAATTCCATTAAATCAATTTCCGGAGGAAGAACGATATTGGATTAAAGTAGCGGATAAAGATTTTACTAGTCCGATTTACTCATTTATAAAAACAGATAAATATGATTTTTTAATTTCCGATTCGACTGGGTTTGAAAAACAACAGATTTCAAATCTCAGTTATAAAAATAAAGCTCTTATTTTATCGAACAAGGATATTAAATTAGTAGTAAAATCAGCGGGATTCCATGATGGAAGAAGTGCATTGATTCTAAAGAATGATACCAACTATGTCCCGGAAAATTATAAGGTAGGGCATCATATTGCTGTCTTCGATAAAAAAGATATTCGCTTTATAAATTATTATTATTTTAATACTTACGGAGGTGGAAAAGAAGTAATAGAAAATTATAAGAAATTATTGGATACTCTTTCATCAAATTATTTGATGGCATTCGCCATCTCTGATGATGGAAAAATTACTGACCAAGAATTAATAACAAAAATAAAGTCCTTTGGTAGCTGCTACATAGATAAATTAAAATTCCGAAGTTCTTGGGCAATGATAGGATGGAAAAATGCTAATTCATCAGAAGTCAAAGAAAATTATTCTTCACCTGCAGAGGGAGCTATAGAGATAAGTTCTGATTATTCATTAAAATCCTCCAAGGGGGAATTAAAAACTATTGATATCGGGCCTGCGACTAAATGGAAATCATTGGAGATTAATGCCAAATCAGTTAATAATAGTCGAATAAATAATTTCTTATTAGGCAAAAACGGTGAGAATGTTTATGATACTTTGAATACATTCTCAGATTTATCTTTATTGGATATCTCCAATATTGATTCAAAGAAATATCGTTACATAAAATTAGTATCTCAATTAACAAGTGAAGATGCTTCTACGGCACCAGAAATCTATTCAATTGCAGCAAAATATGAATCTTGTCCCGAATTAACTTTTGATATTACATTTCAGGAATTAATGGGAGACTCACTAAAAATAATTAATGGAAATTCTTATTCATTTCGATTAGCTAATATTGGAGAGGTAAAAGCAGAAAATGTTTTGGTAAAATGCTCTGTCTTGGATGATAATGGTAAGACGGAAGGAATTTTTGAATCTACAATTCCTTTAATATCCCCTCATTCAGCAAAGCAGGGTCTATTCTCAATTTATCTTCCTACAATTCAACCGGGCAGAAAAACTTTATTCTTTGAAATCGATCCTGAAAATCAAATTGCTGAATTATATAAAGACAATAATACATTGATGCAGGAAGTTCATTTTTATTTAGAACCATTGATTATTAAACTCGATTTGAAAATTGATGGTAATGAAGTTTATGATGGGGATTATATAAGCAGTAATCCTAAAATGAATTTAAAAGTATTAGAGCAATATAATACTATAATGGATGATACTTCTTTAATTTCAATAAAACTAAATGGAAAAAAAATTCATCTAAATGATCCACAAATAAAATATGAATTTCTTACATACCCTATGGTAGATATAAATTATCAACCAAAATTGGATGATGGTGAATATATTTTAGAATTTTCTCTAAAAGAAAGTCATTTAATTAATTCAAAAGAATGGGTACTCCGGAAAAATTTTAAGGTTACTAATTCTTTAGAAATTCATAATGTATATAATTATCCCAACCCTTTTAGTGATGCAACTTATTTCACATTTAAGCTAACACAGATCCCGGATGAAATGATGGTAAATATTTTCACCCTTACAGGAAGAAAAATCAAAGAAATAAAATTATCAAGTTCTGACTTGCAAAATGATTTTAATAGAATTTATTGGGATGGTAAAGATGAAGATGGGGAAGTATTGGCAAATGGCGTATATTTGTACAAACTAATTTCGATTAAAGATAATAAATCGGTTACTTCCATAAATAAACTTGCTATTATACGGTAATATGAAAAAAATAATTTTATTAATTCTTCTTTTATGTGTCGGTAAAATTGATGCACAATATTTTTTAATGAATGGTGATAAAAGTTTTATTGGCGGAGCAGCCGGAATGACTTGGATAGACGGAAATCCAAATTATTCGCTTCGCTTTTTCCCTGAATTCCAATTCGCAAATTTTGGTTTTGGTCTAGATCTTAATCTTGATTGGAATTCGGATGGTAATATAAGAACTGAAAATTTTAATGAGGCTTCAGACTATATTAGTATAATCAGATTTATTAGATATGGTCATAAAGGAGATAATGTTTATGCTCGAATCGGAGCATTAGATTATGCTACAATTGGGCATGGAACAATAGTCGGACTTTATAATAATAATACAAGTTTTGATTCGAAGAAGATAGGATTAGAGTTTGATATGGATTTTAACAGTTTTGGATTTGAAACTATTTATGGCAATTTTGCACGAGCTGGAATATTTGCAGCTAGAGGTTATACTCGTCCGCTTCAATTTACAAATCTAAGAGAAACTCCTATTCTTGGAATGTTAGAAGCTGGTATTTCTATTGCAACTGATATGAATGAAAATGCGGGGATTTTAGAAGCAGCATATTATCACGATCTTGATATATTAAAACCTACAAATGACAAAGGAAGCTTAACTTTTATAGGTGTTGATATTGGACTCCCGCTACTTTCCACTAAATTAATTGATTTAGATTTATATTCTGATTTTAATAAGATAATTAATTTTGGCTCCGGATTGGCTATCGGTTTGATGGCAGATTTTAATGGATTAGGTATTTTTGACATAAAGGCAAAGATAGAAAGACAGTTCAATGGCGATAAATATATTCCAACTTATTTTAATGCCCTATATGAAGTAGAAAGATTTAATCTAAATAAGAGTACAGGAGAAATAAAAAGTAAAGTTCAACAGTTAGAATATTCAACTGATCAAAGCAATGGTTATTATGGAGAATTATATGGAAGTGCGCTAGGCTTATTCAAAGTATTAGGTAGTTATCAAAAACTTGATCGAATAAGTAATAGCGGAATATTACACCTTCGAGGACAATTAGCTCCTGAATCAATGCAGTTTCTTTTTAATGTTGGTTATGACAAAATTAATATTGGAAACTTTGGTGATCTTTTAACGACTGATGAGCATTCATATCTGTTTGCAGAGTTAGGATATAAAATCAATCCCTTTTTACTCGCTTCGATCCTGTATCATTGGAACTTTACACCTATTCGAGATGACTTAGATAATATTATCGGTTACAAGCCTCAGAAAAGAATTGAGCCACGGATATCATTAATCTATCCAATATCTTTCTAAACTATTCGATATTTTCTAAAATAAATTTGCTTAACTCTCCAACTGTATGAAATGAATAGTCGGGTTTATATTCTTTAAAATCCTTATTAGAATATTCATCATATAGAACTGCTGCTGATTTTACTCCTGCTGATTGAGCTGCTGCAATATCGACCCATGAATCCCCAATCATTAGTACTTTTTCTTTTGGGAGATTATATTTTTCTAAAAAAAGAAAAATGCCATCCGGCGCAGGTTTATGGTTCACTACTTCATCACCCGTAATAATTTCATCGAAATAATCAAAGACCCCGATCTTATTTAACGTAATTATAGATGAGTCTCTTCCTTTACCGGTATTTGTGGCAAGTATAACATTCTTCTCTTTAATTTTCTTTAATAAATCCGGCATACCCGGAAAGATGTCCGCCATCTCATGATGTTTGTTGTCATAGAATTTATAATAGTCTTCTCTAGCAATATCATATCTGTCTTTAAACCATTTTTTCAATATAACGTCTTCGGTAGGTCCAAATTCTTTTTGTATTTCTTCGTTAGTAAAAATCTTTCCAAAATACTTATCAGTTACATGATTAAAAGAAGCAAAAATTAAATCGAAAGTAGAAGTTAAAGTCCCATCGATATCAAAAATAATTCCATCAAATTGTTTCACATTTTTCCTTAAGGTTCATTTATTATTGTAATACGTCCATTCAAGTCAGAGATCATAATTTTGTTATTAAATAATTCCAAATAATTAATTACTCCGTTTTCATTGGAGAATATTTTATTCACCTTATATTTATTATCTATTGAATAGAGATTTTCGCCTGAAGAAAAATACACTGCATTTCCATTTTGCACAATATCGGAAGGATAGTCATCAAGATTAAAATTCAATTTAATTTCTTTTACTATTGTCCCTTTATTACAGCTAATTATTAAAATTTTATTATCATTAGATTTAGCGAATATATTTTTTTTATCTAATGATATAGCGATTTTATCAATTATGTTATGTTTGCTAAGTTTCCATTCGGTCTTCCCTAGTAATAAATCTACCGCAGAAAGAGTGCCATCTTCAGATAATACAAAAATCTTAGTTCCATCGGTAATAGGCGAACCATCTGTTACGTTGTTGTTATTTCCTTCTCTCCATTTCCAAATCATAAGTCCGTTTCTTGAGTCGATCGAATATAGAAACCCATCGCGACTCGTAAAGAAAATTTTATTATCGATGTCCAATGGTTTATTAAGTATTAAACCTTTGGCAGAATTATTAACCCAATATTCTTGAAGAGTTTCTAAATCATAACAAGAAAGTTTACCGGAGATTGATCCAAATACTATTGCAGTTTTTGATTTAGTCAATTTTGGAATCATTAATTCTTTATCGCCTTTATATTCGATAGTCAATAAATCAGTGATGATCGGTTCGGAAAATCCAATAGTCTGGATTTGTTCACCGTCTAATTGACTAACACTAGAAAGGTCCCCATTAAGATTGGCAATCGTTATGATTCCATTTTCAGAAACAGGTGAGGAAAGTGAATTCCCATACGAATCGTAATCCCATTTTTGTCTTCCTGTCGTATCATAGCAGCTAATAATTCCTTCTTCAGAAAATGATAGGATCTTATCTTTAGTTCTTATTGGTCGAGAATAAGTTGAAGAATTTGTTTCTATCTGTAATATCCTATCTGATAATATTTCTTCTTGAGGAGCGGATTTCACTTCAGAAGCAGATATATCAATCGATAAATCGATATTATCAATTTTCTCTTCAATTCCTTCAAGCATAATTTTTGAAAAAGAAGCGGAATTTTTTTCCAATGACATAAGATAATAGAAGATATTTCCTTTTGAATCGATAAAGCCCTCTTGCAGAAATATGGTTCTTATACCTTCGATTATTTCACTTGAACTTTTTTCATGTGCTGGACTAATAAGAATTTTAGTATTATTATTTTTCAATATTGATAAGTAGCTATCTTTATTCGAAATTTCACTGGTTGTTGGTACTGGGGCAATAGAAATTATTGACCGATTTTTTCCATTTTCTTTCAATATGCTGCCTAACCATTTAAGATTCTCAATTGAGAAATGCGGATATTTTGAATATGGGAGATAACTATTTATTCCTGTAATTAGGAATTGCTCATTCTCTATTAATAAATTATCTCCTTCAATTTTATCGAAATATTCTGTCCAGTCATAAGGGAAATTTTTGTTATCATTACTACCAGTTAAGATTGCATAAGGAAACTTAAGCGTATTTAACAATTCATTTAAAAGTACATAATCATTATCATCATTTGAATATGATAAATTACCAGTTATTATTAAATAATCAATATTATTTCTATTATTCAATGAATCGATAAGTATGCTAAGTTTTTGTAAATTATCATTATTACCTGATTCAATATTAGATATCAAAGCAATATTTTTACCCTGACCATGTATAATAAAGGAGGATAAGAGTAGAATTAAAAATAGATTTTTCATTTTGCAGACAATTAAATTATTTAATTAACTAAAATAGTAAAAATGAGCATCAAGTTAAATTGAATTTAGCCAGTTCTATGCCTATATTACTTGGTTAAATTTAAGATGGAATATGGAATTAATAAGAAACTTTTGCATAATAGCACATATAGACCACGGGAAATCAACAATTGCTGATGGTTTACTCGAATACACAAAAACCGTTAGCGAACGCGAATCTAAGCAGCAGCTTTTAGATAGCATGGATTTGGAGAGGGAAAGAGGTATAACTATCAAATCCCATGCAATCCAGATGAAATATAAAGCTAATGACGGAAATTCATATATACTTAATCTTATCGATACTCCCGGACACGTAGATTTCACTTATGAGGTCTCTCGATCCTTAGCTGCATGCGAAGGTGCCATTTTAGTCGTAGATGCTGCTCAAGGAGTTGAAGCTCAAACAATAAGTAATCTTTATATGGCGATCGATGCCGGATTAGAGATAATCCCGGTAATAAATAAAATCGATCTTCCAAGTGCTATGATTGATGTAGTAAAGAATCAGATAATCGAGCTAATTGGATGTAAAGATGAGGATATAATTTTAGCAAGTGCTAAAACCAGAACGGGAATCGATTTGATCTTGGAGGATATTGTTGCAAAAGTACCTCAACCAACCGGAGATGAAAATGCTCCGCTTCAGGCGTTAGTATTCGATTCTGTTTTTGATTCATATCGAGGAGCAGTTTCTTATGTTCGAATTTTTAATGGCAAACTAAAAGAGAAAGATCAGATACGTTATTTCGTAAACGGGAATCAATATCTTGCAGAAGAAGTAGGTACTCTTCGATTAGGTAGGATTAGAACCGGTGAATTACAAGCCGGAAACGTTGGTTATTTAATTTCCGGAATAAAAGATCTTGCTGATTCTAAAGTCGGCGATACTGTAACCCACGCACGTAATGGAGCAGAAAAACCTTTGCCCGGATATAAAGATATTAAACCGATGGTTTATAGCGGACTCTATCCTACAAATACTGATGAATATGAAAACCTTCGCGATGCTTTAGAAAAATTTAAGTTAAACGATTCGGCTCTTTCATATTCACCCGAAACTTCAGTTGCTCTTGGATTTGGATTCCGTTGTGGTTTCTTAGGTATGCTCCACATGGAAATTGTACAGGAAAGATTAGAAAGAGAATTTGATCAATCTATTGTTACCACTCTCCCTAACGTTGAGTATTGGGTAATTAATAAAAAAGGTGAAAAGATTGTTGTAGATAATCCAGCCGATATGCCTGCTCTTGGAGATATTGATCATGTTGAAGAACCTTATGTAAAAGCACAAATTGTTACCCCAAGTGAATATGTCGGGAACTTAATGCAGCTTGCAATTGAAAAAAGAGGTATATATATAAATACTTCTTATATAGACCCAACACGTGCGGATTTGCAATTTGAATTCCCTTTATCGGAGATAATTTTTGATTTCTATGATAAATTAAAATCGATTTCACGAGGATATGCTTCATTTGATTATGAATATATTGGATATAGGATTTCAGATCTAGTGAAGTTGGATATAATGCTTAATGGTGAAAAAGTCGATGCTCTTTCTATGATTGTTCACGAAAAGAAAGCTTATGATTGGGGTAGAAAAGTTACAACGAAATTAAAGGACTTGATTCCTAAACAGATGTTTGAAATTGCCATTCAAGCTTCGATTGGTGCTAAAGTTATATCACGAACAAATATAAAAGCTATGAGAAAAAACGTGCTTGCTAAATGTTATGGCGGTGATATCTCAAGAAAAAGAAAATTATTAGAGAAGCAAAAAGAAGGCAAAAAAAGAATGAAACAAGTTGGTAATGTTGAAATTCCTCAGGAAGCTTTCTTAGCTGTTTTACAAATTGATGACTAAAGGAATTTGGTAATCTTATGACTAAAAATGAAACACCAAAAACTCAATTCAAAAAATTTCTTGAGTTTTTGAAAAATTTATTCTTCGCTGCGATTGCAGCATTAATTTTAAAGACATTTATAATAGAGACATCGCGAGTACCTACTCCTTCCATGGAAAAAACTATTATGGTAGGAGATTTCCTCTTCGTGAATAAATTTCTTTATGGATCATCTTCTCCTAGAAGTATTCCATTCACAAATATTGCACTCCCATATTTTCAGTTGCCGGCAGTAAGGGAACCTAAAAGAGGTGATATTGTTGTTTTTGAATTTCCGGGGGATAAAGATGAATTAAAACCGGTAAATATAGATAACTATGTCAAGCGATTGATTGGTGAACCAGGGGATACTGTTGTAATTAAAGAAAAAGTAGTTTTTATCAATGGAAAAGAAGCAGATATTCCTCCTCATATTCAATATTTAAATTCAAATGCAATGCCAAAGACAGTTACAAATCCACGGATTTTCCCTTCCGGCGCGCAATTTAATGAAGATAATTATGGACCCGTAGTCGTACCTAAGAAAGGGGATATCATCCAGCTAAATAGAAATAATGTAGAGCAATGGCGTACAATTATTGATAGAGAATATGATAGAAGAGTAGTTACTATTGAAGGAGATCAAATTTTAATTGATAAAAAACCTGTAACAAATTATAAAATTACCAAAGATTATTATTTTATGATGGGTGATAATCGAGATAATAGTTTAGATAGCCGATTTTGGGGTTTTGTTGCTCGTGATAAAGTTGTGGGTCAAGCATTTTTTATATATTGGTCTTGGAATCCTGCAATCCCATTTTCTGATTTCTTTGAACTTTTAGGTTCTGTGAGATTAAACCGTCTCGCAAAATTAGTTCATTGATTATAAATGGTTGATTCCATATAATTATTAATTAATTATTGAAAGGACAGTCTCTCTTATGAAAAGAACTATTCTATTTATTTTCTTTTTTGTTTCAATAAGTATATCTGCCCAAACGAAATATATGATCTATTTCAAAGACAAGGGAATAGATTATAAAGATAGATTAAATAAAACTTCCGAATATTATAAAGAAGCCGAAAAAGAGCTTTCTTCTAAAGCTATTGAAAGAAGGAAAAAAGTTCTTGGCGAAGATTATATAGATTATTCGGATATTAAAATTAATAGCGATTATATTGATCAGATATCAGGAAAAGGTATTGAGATTGTTCATAAACTAAAATGGTTTAATGCGGTATCTGCCTTTTTAACTTCTGATGAATATAATGAATTGCTTTCACTACCATTTGTAGAAAAAATTGAGATAATAAAAACACTTAAAAGTGAATCCAATTATTCGTATCTAATTGGTACAATACCAGAAGGTAATGATAAATCTTCTCCTAACTTTACTTATGATTATGGCTCGTCATTAAATCAAAATATATTATCCGATGTGCCTTTTGTTCACGATATGGGAATAACTGGCGAAGGAGTTTTTATTGGTTTATTAGATACAGGATTTAGATGGAAATCGAATCCTCCTCTAAAAGGTAGAAATGTAGTTGCCGAATATGATTTTGTTCAAAAAGATGGCGTAACGTCAAATGAAAGCGGAGACGTCCTGGATCAAGATAGCCATGGCACTTCTGTATTTTCATTAATAGGCGGATTTCAAAATGGCGAAATGATAGGACCGGCGTTTAATGCACAATATGCCTTAGCAAAAACTGAATACGTCCCCACGGAAACTAATATAGAAGAAGATAATTATGTAGCAGCAATGGAATGGCTTGAAGGCATGGGAGTTGATTTAACAAGCAGCTCTTTAGGTTATTCCACTTTCGATAAAGATCAACGTTCTTATTCTTATTCTGATATGAATGGGTCCACCTCATTAGTATCTAAAGCAACGGATATTGCATTTGGAAAGGGTGTAGTTACTTTTACTTCGGCAGGTAATGAAAGAAGTACTTCTTGGGGTTATATTACCACTCCGGCAGATGCTTTTAATATTCTTTCGGTTGGTTCGGTTACAGGATCCGGAGGCATATCCTATTTCAGTAGTTTTGGACCAACTTCTGATGGAAGAATAAAGCCTGAGATCGCTGCGCAAGGTTCTAATACTTATCGTGTAACGACTTCAGGAAATTATAGCTATGGCAGTGGGACTTCTTTTTCTTGTCCTATTGCTGCGGGTGTTACCGCTCTATTAATGTCAGCTTATCCCTATCTTAAAAATACTCAAGTTCGTGAGATAATGATGCAATCGGCTAGCAATTCTGAATCTCCGAATAATGATATCGGTTGGGGAATTGTTTCAGCATTAAAGGCAATTACTTATCCACATTTAAGAGAATCAAATGGGAATATCGTTCTTACAAAAGCTTTTCAGAATCCGAACCAAATGAATCTTCAAACTCTTAAATTACACTTTAAGGGGAGCAGCGGTATTGAGCAGGTGATTGCAATGAATTATCAAGGTGGTTTTATCTTTACATCTAATTTACCTCAATTCGTAAATGATGAATCAATTATTTTTTATTTCACCTATGAATCTAGTGAAGGTCTTAGCAAGCGTGAACCGGCAAATTCGGAAAAAAGCTATAAAATGTTTGGCGGGAAACTCAATATTTTAACCTCTGCAAAGAGCGAAGAAGAAGTAGTCCTGCCGGAAGAATATATTCTAGTTCAAAATTATCCTAATCCATTCAATGGTTCTACTTTAATAACTTTTTTATCGAAAGATAATACTTATGCCGAAGTGGAAGTTTTTAATGTACTAGGTGAGAAAATAAAAACACTATTTTCCGGAATCGCTTCGGTAGGAAGAAATAACATCTATTGGAACGGTACGAATGATTTAGGTGAATCCATTTCTTCGGGCTCTTATATCTATTCATTAAAAATAAATGGTACGGTTCTAAATAAAAAACTTTTATATCTAAAATAAAGGTGAATATGAATGGAATACTGCATAAATCACAAATAAAATATTTAGAGAGTTTAAGAAAAGAGAAATGTGAACTGATTCTTAAAATGGAAGATTTTGCACTTAAGAATAATGTTCCTATTCTGGATTGGAAATCGGCTGAATTTTTAGAAACATTAGTTCAGGCTCTTCGCCCGGAAAACGTTTTAGAAATTGGTACTGCTATTGCATATTCATCAATTCGAATTGCCCGTTCGATAAGAAAAAAAGGTTTTATTGATACAATAGAAAAAAGTAAAGATAACATTGAATTAGCATTGAAATATATTGAAGAATCCGGCTTCGATGAAAAAATTAATATTATCAAAGGAGATGCTTTAGACATAATTCCGAATTTAGAAAATAATTATGATTTGATATTTTTAGATGCCGATAAAGAAGATTATGAAAAATTATTTGATTACTCATTAAAGAAATTAAATAAGGGTGGAGTGATTTTTATTGATAATCTTTTATGGAAAGGTTATGCTGCTTCAGAAGAAGTGCCCGAAAAATATATAAACTCTACCGAAGCAATAAGAAATTTTAATAAATACTTTTTAGAGAACGAACAACTATTTTCAACTATTTTACCTATTGGAGATGGAATCGGTATCGGAATAAAACAGTAAAGAAATTAATGATTATAAATAAATGATCATAAAAAAAAGCGGCTATTGCCGCTTTTTTTTATTTAGCTTTTCTTAAAGTTTCAGAATATTTTTCAGCAACCTCTTGAACTGATTTACTTGAGATGAGATTATATATTCTATTTCTTAATTCAGCCCATTCATCGTGAAGCGGACATGGACTTTCATCTGAGCATTCTTTTAAACCCGTAACGCATTTGAGATTAATAACAGGACCTTCTACACGTTCAACGATTTCAAGTATTGAACTTTTTTTGGCTAATTCAGTAATTTTAAATCCCCCGCCTCGCCCTTTATAAGAATCAACATAACCATATTTAGCCATTCTTTGTAAAATTTTTGCTAAATAATGAGAGGGAATATCTTCGCTTTTAGCAATTTCAGAAGACATAATTAAACTGTCTTTTGGTTGGCGTGCCAAAAACAAGATCGCTCTTATTGCATATTCACCTGTTTTAGTATAAATCATTTTTTTCTCAATCTAATTATTTATTAAACATTAACTAAGACTATCGGGAGATTAATATCTTAATATAGAAATTAAGTAAATAGTACTGCTTTGTCAAGAATTAGTTATAAAAAAAGACCTTAAAGGTACTTTATTCCATTTATTATTTTTATTTTAATCGAACCCCCCGAAAAATCGATAAGTTCCTCCACAAATTTATTAATTTCTGATATTAATACCAAACATACTATTTTTAGTTCCGGTTCATATATCATTGATTCAATTATGGCATTATTTTGTTTTATTAGATAGTGAATTTTACTTGTTTGGTCATAATTATAATAAATTTCTAAAACTTGATATGGTTTTTTAGTAATAGTAGTTATTTCGGAAAGTAATTGTTCTGCGGCATAATAGTAAGCTTTCCCGAGGGGACCAACCCCTAGTTTAACTCCGCCAAAATATCGAATTACGATTACAATTATATTAGTTATTTCAAAATGATTAATCGCATTGAAAATTCTTATCCCTGCTGTTCCGTTTGGTTCGCCATCATCTGAATATTTACTTATTTCATAATTAATTGAATAAGCATAGCAATGATGAACAGCATCGTAAAATTTTTTCTTAATAAAGTGAAGTTTTTCCAATGCTTCTTCTTCAGATTCTATATAAAAAGCATAAGAAATGAATTCGCTTCCCTTTTCTTTGAAACGAAATTCATTTTCCGATGTTATAATTTTTATTGATTTATTTAATTCGTTCATACTCTTTCAATACAAATAAAATTGATTTTAGGTCTGTTATTAAGTAAACTTCTTGATTGAACTTTTACAAATGTATCTAAATGGAATTACAAAATAAAATTATAATAAAAGGCGCAAGAGAACATAATCTAAAAAATATTAGTCTCGAAATCCCGCGCGATACACTTATTGTTATAACCGGATTATCCGGTTCTGGCAAATCTTCCTTGGCATTTGATACAATTTATGCAGAAGGGCAGAGAAGATATATTGAATCGCTTTCGGCTTATGCTCGACAGTTTCTGAATATACTTGAAAAACCGGATGTCGATTTAATTGAAGGATTGAGTCCTGCAATATCAATAGAACAAAAATCCACAGGCGGTAATCCCCGTTCTACAGTTGGAACGGTAACAGAAATATATGATTATCTTCGACTTCTATATGCAAGGGTAGGCACACCACATTGTTATAACTGTGGAAGACCGGTACAAAAACAATCGACTAATCAAATCATAGATACAATCCTTACAAATTATAATGATCAACGAATTTCTATACTTTCACCAATAGTTCGAGGCAGGAAAGGACATTATAAAGAACTTTTCGAAGAGATATCTAAAGATGGATTCATTCGGGTAAGAGTGGATGGTGAAGTATTAGAACTTATCGATGGGCTGAAAGTTGATCGATATAAAACTCATGATATTGAAATAGTAATTGATCGTCTTAAAATAAATGAACAGGCAAGAAGTAGAATAAGTGAATCAGTAGAAGCCGCATTAAATTTTGGGAATGGTAATCTTATTATTAATGATGGAAAATCCGATAATTTATTCAGTAGAGAATTTGCTTGTCTTTATTGCGGAATCGGATTCCAAGAACTTGCGCCAAATTCTTTCTCTTTTAATTCACCTTATGGATATTGTCCTGATTGCGATGGACTTGGTGAAAGAAGAGAACTGGATATAAACTTAATTATTCCCGACTGGGAAAAGAGTATTAAAGAAGAAGGGATAACTGCCCTCGGGAAACCGCGTAAAACTTGGTTTTTTAATCAGGTAGAAGGAATTGCTGAAAAATATGGATTTGATTTTAATACACCGTTGAAAGACCTAAATGAAGAACAAAAGAAAATATTACTCTATGGCTCCGAAGACAAATTACCTTTCTCGTATAAAATGGGTGGCGGTAGATCGGTAACCTATTATAATAAATTCCGAGGAGTTTTTAATTACGTTCAGCATTATTATGATAATACTTCATCGAATCATATACGTAATTGGGCGGAAGCCTTTATGAATACAAAAGTCTGCTCCTCTTGTAATGGAGGCAGGCTAAAAAAAGAATCTTTAGCTGTTAAGTTCAATGGACTTAATATTTCCGAAGTAACCAATAGATCGATAGAAGAAGCAAAAAAATTCTTTGAAAATATTTCTTTGACTGAAAGAGAAAAAATAATTTCGAAACAGATATTAAAAGAGATTACTTCTCGAATAGAATTTCTATTAAATGTTGGATTAGATTATTTGACTTTAGATAGAAGTGCTAGATCACTATCAGGCGGCGAATCTCAAAGGATTCGTCTTGCAACTCAGATCGGAACTCAGTTAGCGGGTGTTCTTTATGTGCTGGATGAACCGAGCATTGGGCTTCATCAAAACGATAATGAAAAATTAATAAATTCATTAAAGCGTCTTCGTGATTTAGGAAATACGGTTATCGTTGTTGAACATGATCGAGAGACAATTGAAAGCTCAGATTTTATAATCGATCTTGGTCCACGTGCAGGTGTGCATGGCGGCGAGATTTGCGTTATTGGCGATACAGAAAAAATTATAAACAATAAAAATGATTTCCATTCATTAACTATCGATTATTTAAAAGATGAAAAGCGAATAGAAATACCTACCGACAGAAGAAAAGGTAATGGTAGTTTTATTTCTATCATTGGGGCAAGTGGCAATAATTTAAAGAATGTTGATTTAACAATACCTTTAGGAACTTTTACTACCGTAACAGGAGTTAGCGGATCAGGTAAGTCTTCGTTAATAAATGAAACTTTAGTAAGAATTTTGATGCACAAGTTTTATCAATCTAAATTAATTCCGCTTCCATATAAGAAGGTAACTGGTACCGATGAGATAGATAAAGTGATAGAGATTGATCAAGCACCAATAGGGAGAACTCCACGCTCTAATCCGGCTACATATACTGGTTTATTCACTCATATAAGAGATCTATTTTCACAGTTACCCGAATCTAAAATGCGGGGATATGGACCGGGTAGATTTAGTTTTAATGTAGCCGGCGGAAGATGCGAAGAATGTCATGGCGATGGTCTAAAGAAGATCGAAATGAATTTTCTTCCTGATGTCTATGTCCTCTGCGAAGTTTGCAACGGGAGAAGATATAACAGGGAAACTCTAGAAATCCTTTATAAAACAAAAAGTATTTCTGAAGTGCTCGAAATGACTGTAGATGATGCATTAGAATTTTTTGATGATCTACCGCGAATTAAAAGAAAAATTCAATCTATACATGATGTAGGATTGGGTTACATAAAATTAGGTCAGCAAGCAACCACACTTTCCGGCGGCGAAGCACAAAGGGTTAAACTCGCTACCGAACTTAGCAAAGTAAGTACAGGTAAAACTCTTTATATTCTTGATGAACCTACGACCGGATTGCACTTTGAAGATGTAAAAATTTTATTGGACGTATTGATGAAATTAGTGGATAAGGGGAATACTGTCGTAGTTGTAGAGCATAATCTGGATGTAATAAAAGTTGCTGATCATGTTATAGATTTAGGTCCGGGTGGCGGAGCGCATGGAGGTGAAATTATAGCGACTGGTACTCCAGAAGATATTTCTAAAATAAAGAATAGTATAACAGGAACTTATTTAAAAAAAGAACTTAATAGAAAAAAATGGGATAGAAAATGAAAACTACTTTAAGCGAATTTAAAACATACCGCTCTGAAATGAATGATAAAATATTAAATTCTGGTTTCAGAGATTTCAATAAATTTTTTGCGCTTGATAATAAAGCTTATATCAAGGGTGCTCTTGATTCTAAAACAAAAGAATTAATGGGGTTAGTAGCTTCAATGGTCTTAAGATGTAACGATTGTATCCTTTATCATATCGATAGAGCTATTCAAGAAGGTGCCACTAGAGAAGAATTACATGAATCATTTAATATAGCACTCATTGTAGGGGGTTCAATTGTAATCCCTCATTTAAGGTTTGGAATGGAAAAACTTGATGAATGTATAAATGAGAAAGAGAGTAATAAATAGTATGAAATTAATTTTTGCATCCCAAAATAAAGGAAAAACCAAAGAAGTAAAAGCATTATTTAATGGTACAGGTATTGAAGTCTATTCATTAGCTGATTTAGGGAATACTATTGATGTACCCGAGACCGGATTTACATTTGAAGAGAATGCTTTTCTAAAGGCTAAAGCAATTTATGAAATTTATAAAGAGCCCGTAATTGCTGATGATTCCGGATTAGATATAGCACAACTTGATGGAAGACCCGGAGTTTATTCGGCGAGATATTCAGGTGAAAATTGCTCTTATGAAGACAATAATAAAAAAGTAATTTCCGAACTCGAAAATTTACCCGAACCACATTTAGCTAAGTTTATTAGTCATGCCGTTTTTTTTGATGGAATTAAAAAGATCGATTGTGTAGGAGAATTACCCGGCAGGATTATTTTGGAATCACGAGGAACCGAAGGTTTCGGATATGACCCTATATTTA
>CALDDL010000011.1 GCA_937936675.1 uncultured bacterium | reverse complement strand
TTTTTATTAATATACTTGCTTTTCCTCTTGTCCACAATACGGGGGATAGTTCACTGTATGTATTCCAAATTCTATTTGCATCCCAGTAAGTGGCGAAAGGGTTTGATGTTAGAAGTTCATCATTATTATCCACGCCAATCCTATTTTCAAAAAGTTCACCGGAAGCATGGCTGTCATTATGGGCATGTGCAGGAATAGACATATCAGCAAGTAAATGAGCCATTCTTCCCAGTACTTCCCAAGTAATAATCTTAATTAAATTATAGTAATCACTTGCATACAAAAAATGTTGAGGTAATAATTTTAAAGGTGGATTATAATATACGCTTCCATCTAAGTAACTCGCACTTCTAATATATATATTTTTATTCTTAAACAAATCCGCTAAAGAATTATAACACACAACTAATTCAGCAATATTCATCGCTTTACCTGGTAAGCGAACACGCGCCATAAACCTATGAATTCCTTTATCAGTTAATTTAGAATAAGCATAAACATACATTTTTTGGTAAGCATTAGGAAAATAACCACTATATTGAAGATATTCAGGGGAATCTGGCAAAAAATTAATATATGAAGGATTGTTATCTCCTTCATCAGAGCGCCAAAAATGAGTAATAGAGGCTAAAGCATATCTTGATGCGTCTCCGGCAAAATCACCATAACCGTAAACTACATCCTCCTCGTCTTCACGAAATGCACCAGCAACTATTTTTCCATCTACCCATGGATGACCATTATCTGATAATGGAAAGCTACCTAAATAACCTCCACTATGAGTAGTACCTAAATTGTTTAGTAATTCCGGTATATCTTGGTTATTATTGTAGAGTTTAAGAAGCTTATATGCTTCACGTACCATATATTGATGTACTCTCTGTTTATGGGGAAAAATAATATTTGTAAATAAAAATAAAAGTATTATTAAATACTTAATAAAATAACTGAATCGCATATTCACCTCTAATTAAGTTTTAATTGAAAACCTAGTAATAATGTTGATGGAACTTGTTGCAAGTTAAATATATTAAATCGAAAACTATTTTTAAGTAAAATTTCAAAATTATCATTTGAATATCCCATACCTAAATCTAGAGAATTAGAAAGCATCAATGCAGGATCATTACTTATTACATTAATAGTTGCTTGGGGAAAAAAGAAAATATGGTCTGTTGTATAAAATGATCTTCTATAATAAAGATTTAGTCCAATTACATTCTCGATGAATTTATCTTTACTTTTTCCATATTTATACAATAGAAATTCAAATCCAATAGTATGTTCGATGTTATTAAATGGATTAACACCAACATTCAAAGAGAGGCATGCAGAAGTCTCATTTTCTTTAAGTGCTTTAATATTCGCATCTTTAGTTGAGGTGTACTTCAAACCCAGATTAATACCAAGCAAAAGTTGCTTCCCTTTATTAGTCCTTATCAAAGAAGAATTTACATAATCGCTATGTTGAGCAAGTACATTACTATAAAGTATTACCAACAAAATAACTAACAATTTATATTTATTCATAAACTACCCCCAATTGATTAAACAGTTTTTATATCCAAATAAAACACTTTTTCATCCTCACGCCAAGCCCCAGTAGAAATCATTCCTTCCTGCCAAGGTTATTCTCCAATATTACCTTTGAATGCTTCCAGGTGATTACTCATAGCGGGATACTGTAATATTAATGAAAGTTGCAATAACTTATAATCTTGAATAGTTAAATATTGATGGGTGAGTTGATTAAGAGCAAATGCATTATGCGAAATTAAAAACAAAAATAAAAAATAAAAAAGTCTTTTCATTAAACACTCCTATTAAAAATTGAAATTTAGACCAAGCTTAAAACCGGGTGTAATGCTTAATTCCTTGCCAAAAGATTGGTAAAGTATATGCATATTAACCAAAAATAGTAAATACAAACATCTTATGTCGATTACTTTTCATCAATAAATCAAAAGCATAATCTCTATGGTCAGTATGCTTTTCCGAATTAAAGAGACCGAATTGAAATAAAGCATTATTTATAAACCGTAATATTAGATCAAAATATTTTGTAATTTTTGCATCGATAACGAGTGTTCAAAAATAGAATTGTCCACCCTCGCCATCAGAATAATTAGAAAGGATGCAGGCAGCACTAAATTCGTTATTAAACTAATAGCCAATTTTCAAACCAAAAAATTCCGGAGTTCCGCTATTTAGTGAGACGAAAACGGTTCTTAGATCTTAATTAATATTCTTTTATTATAATATATGTTATATTAAATTGCGTATTTTTTAAATAACGATAAAAACATCCTTATATCTAATTGCTGAATGAAAATTAAAATTATTATTTATAATTATCAATTTTTATTTAAAGAAATTGTTCCCTTCCCTTCCAGTTGGACATGCTTATATGGACTCCCATAACTATAAGCATATACTGGAAAAGTTTATCGGGTAAGATCCCTCTTAATATCATAGATAGACGTAATGATCTAGGTCTGCGAACTGCATACTTCCCTTTTTTAAGTGCACCATTGACGGATACAAAACTTCCGATAGTTATTTAGAAGATTCCGATTCATATAGAACAAATGCTTTTTATTCGGATAGGAAAGAAGTTAATCGGAAGATATTGATTTCGGCTATATCTAAGCGTCTCAAAAGAGTATTAAATAAAATAAATGAATTGACTGTTCGTGTATATAATGAGAAAGCAGGATACATTTGATCCTGCTTCCGAATTAATTTATACTTATTTTATCAATAGCATTTTTCTTATAGTTTGATAATTCCCTGAAGTTAATTTGTAGATATATGTTCCAGTTGGTAGATTAGAGCCATTAAATTCAACCTCAAATTTACCAGATGTTTTCGATTCACTAACTAGAGTTACGATTTCATTTCCAAGAATATCATAGACTTTTAATGTTACAAAATTTGCTTCCGGTAGATAGTAGGATATTCTTGTTGAAGGATTAAAAGGATTAGGATAATTCTGATGCCTGAG
>CALDDL010000010.1 GCA_937936675.1 uncultured bacterium | reverse complement strand
TCTGGGAGAAATCATTTGGCGGGGCAGAATCCGATGCAGCGGGAGCTATGACTGCAACATCAGATGGAGGTTATATTCTGGGCGGATATACGGCTAGCTATGGAGCAGGTTCAAAAGATGCTTTTATGGTTAAGATTGATGCCGCAGGAAATCAGCTGTGGTATAAAACTTTCGGTGGAGTTCATTCTGACGGTTTCGGAAGGGTGATTCAAACTTCTGATGGCGGATATATAGGTGTCGGCTCTATCAATGCTTATTTCTCACAGCAATTTATTTTCGATGATCTTCTTGTTGTAAGAACAGATAGCCAAGGAAATTTAATTTGGCAAAAGACATTCGGAGGTGAAAAAAATGATGGTGCTTCAGAAATTCTTCGCTCCGGTGATGGAGCTTATGTGATACTTGGAGGAACAGGTAGTTTTGCCCCCAAATCCAAAATCTATTTGATCGGAATTAATGATGATGGCAATATTACCAGAATTGAGGATGATAGTAATGAAATGTCATCAGATTATTACCTTTCTCAAAACTACCCAAACCCATTTAACCCAACAACGCAAATAAATTTTAGAACTAAAGAAGAATCTTTTGTAAATCTATCTGTCTTTAATATGCTTGGTCAAAAGGTAAGAACATTAGTAAATGGTACTATCGATGGAGGAGATCACTCAAAAGTTTTCGATGCCTCTAATTTAGCCAGTGGAATTTATTTCTATCGCCTTGAGATAACTAATCTAAATAAAAGTGAACAAAATAATTTAGTATTAACAAAGAAAATGATTTTAATAAAATGATAAATAGAATTATTAAGCTACATATTCATAAATCAAGAAGTAAAACAACCATTAACTTGGAGGTGTAATGTCATTTAGTAGATTTAACCGTTTTATTATATCCCTGCTGATATTATTCTTAGTATATCAGAGTCCGGTGATCTCACAATCTACGGGTAAAATAGTGGGAACCGTAACTGACGCATCAACAGGCGAAGCACTTCCCGGCGCAAACGTTTTCCTTGCCGGTACTAATCATGGAGTATCTACCGACCGCTATGGAAAATATACGATTGATAAGATCAAGCCGGGTACTTATACCATTACTGCTTCTTATATTGGTTACGAGCAATATAAAGGAGAGATATTAATTGCTGATTCAAGGAATACAGTTAATATTGATATTCAGCTTCCTATTACTGCTGTTCAAATCGATGATATCGTAGTCTCCGGCTTATTGCAAGGACAGGTAAAAGCACTTAATCAACAATTAAATTCTCAAGATATCAGGAATGTGCTTTCACGTGAAGAGATGGAAAAATTTCCTGATCTTAATACTGCAGATGCACTTAAAAGAATTCCCGGTGTAAATGTTTCCAGAAGCCTAGGCGAAGGTACACATGTTTATATCAGAGGTTCTGAACCAAGATTGACTGGTGTATTAGTCGATGGTCAAAAAATTGCTTCTTCAGATGACGAAGAAAGAATTATTGATCTTGGAATTATTAATTCAAGCGAACTTTCATCAATTGAATTAACAAAGGCATTAACTCCCGATATGGATGCAGATGCTATTGGTGGAGCGGTAAACTTAGTAACTAAGAGTCCTTTTGATTATGAAAGAGCAAATCTTAAACTGGATGTAGGAGGCGGATATGCATTCCAAGGCAAGAATCCTCTTTATCGTGCTTCGGGTGCTTATACAGGATTTGCAGGCGAAAATAATCAATTCGGTTATACAGTAAGTGGTAGTTTCTATCGTAATAATATTACAGGTCATTCTACCGAAATGACTTGGGATAATGTTAAAGATGCTAATGGGGCTACTATTCCTTGGGCATTAACAGATTTTAATTTATTTAATTATGATACTCGCAGAGACCATCTTGGTCTTAGCACGGCTTTAGAATACAAATTGAATAAAAATAATTCATTCCATTTGCGTGGATTATATAATCTAAAAAGCGATGATCAATCTAGAGATAATATTCAGTTTAGACCTAGTAAAGGTACTTATCTGAATGCCACAACAATATCAAACGGGAGAATGGCATTTAGCTTCCAGGATCGTTTAGAAAAACATACCATTTATGGAATTGCTCTTGGCGGTGTTCATCAACTCGATGCTATGAATATTGATTATGATATTAATTATAGTAATGCACGTCAGCAAAAAACAGATCCCGGGCAGATTAAATCTGATTGGGCTCTTAATACAAAACTAAATTGGTTGATTGATCTCTCTGATGTGGAATTCCCTAAATTCACTACCACCAATAAACCAAATGAATATTATCAAGACGCTGCAAACTGGGAAATCGATTCTCAAGATTATAGAACAACGGATATCAAAAATGATATTATTACGGCTAATCTAAATTTAAAGATGCCTTATGATCTATTTGGTTTACCGGCTGAATTAAAAGCAGGCACTAAACTTAATATCGATAAGAAAGATAAAGTAGCTTCGAGAGCAAAATACAAATGGAAAGGTTCCTCTAAAGTATTTATGAACTCGGTTTCTGATAACGAAACTATAAGCGATTTCTTAAATGATAAATATACTTTTGCTCCTATGATCAGTAAGGATGCAGTTCGCGATTTCTTTAATCAAAATAGAGGATTATCAAACGGATTAGTAGAAACTTTAGTTTATGATGATACAGATGGTTCCGGCGGTAATTATACAAATAAAGAAAACGTATATGCATTTTATTTAATGACAACTTTTAATGTCGATGCCCTCTCGGTATTAGCAGGTGCCAGAGATGAATATACAACTACCGATTATGAAGGTAACAAAATCTTAGTTGATCCTAGTGGAAATTTCCTTAGTATGACTCCCGTTAATAATACTAAGAACTATAATAATATTTTCCCGTATGCTCATTTGAAATACAAATTCACCGAGCTAATGAATCTTAGATTTGCCGTAACAAGAACAATAGCAAGACCAAATTTCTTTGATTTAGCTCCTTACTATTGGCTCAATGAAAGCGGTAAATCTATTACTCAAGGTAATCCTAATTTGATTCCTACAATTGCCACTAACGTTGATCTTATGTTCGAAAATTATTTCCAAGGAATTGGTGTTTTCTCATTTGGTTTATTCTATAAAGATATGGATAAAGTAATTTACACGAGAACATATCAGCAGGTTGGCGGAGTTTATGACGGTTATGCAATTAATGAACCGGTAAACGGCGGAAGCGCAAAATTGTATGGATTTGAAGTAAACTGGATGCAGCAATTTACTTTCTTACCGGGATTCCTTAATGGATTCGGTATTTATGCTAATTATACTTATACAAAATCAGAAGCTGATCTTCAATATCGAAATTGGTCCACAATGCCCGGTCAAGCAGCAGACGTTGGTAATATTGGTCTAAGCTACGAAAAATATGGTCTTACTACTCGTCTTAGCTTGAATTATAATGCCGAAGTCCTTTACCAAGTTGGTGTAAATCCTGATTACGATCGTTATAATGCAAAGAGAACAAATCTTGACTTAACGGTTGTTTATAAAGTATTACCAAATCTCTCAGTTTATGGTGATTGGGTAAATATTACTAACCAACCGGACAAGGAATATTATGGCGTTACTTCACGTCCAAGACTTAGTAATTATCTTGGAACTTCGATGCGTGCCGGCGTTAAATTTGAATTGTAGTTGATTTTTTCGGGGATGAGAGAAATCTCATCTCCATTTTTTTGTAAAAATAATTTTCGGAATATATAAATGAGAAAACAGATAACAAGATTAATCGATTCTATATTTATTTTATTATTTATTTTTAGTTTTTCATCAATCTTTGCACAGAAAAAATCGAATTACATAAACTCAATCGGAATAAAACTAATTAATATACCCGCAGGGTCATTCAATATGGGGGAGAAAAATCTTACTGTTCCGGATGAGTTTATGGAATATTTAATAAATGGCGATTATGATGAAAAGCCGATTCATAAGGTAAGGATTACAAATCATTTTTATATTTCTGAAAAAGAAATTACTATCGAACAATATAAAATGTTCAAACCCGACTACGAGGGAGTAAAGGAATATTCTCCTTATGCCACGGGAATAAATTGGTATGATGCTAACGAATTTTGTAAATGGTTAAGCAAAAAAGAGGGAAAAACATATCGCCTTCCTACTGAAGCTGAATGGGAATATGCTTCTAAGGCAGGCTCTGAATCTTTATATTCTACCGGCAATGAAATTACCGATTCTCCAAATAAATGGGGATTGATGAATCTTCATAATAATATTGCCGAATGGTGTTATGATTGGTATGGAGAATATCCATATAAAGATCAGATTGATCCTGTGGGAATTGAAAGAGGATTTTCTAAAGTAATTAGAGGTGCGGGGATTGACCGTCAGTCTCCATATTATTTGCGCTCAGCCAATAGATCAAGTATGTCTCCTAATTTCCCGCCAATTTCAAATGCCGAAATCAAAAAATTAGCAGAAAAAATTTCGGGTAATAAATTCGATGATCATAAAACAAACGAAAACGAGAAACCGGAAGGTTTTAAAGATGTAAATATCTATAAGAATTTTTATAGAGATGTATTAAATAACGAAGGCAATACGAATATTGGTTTTAGAATAGTTCAATCGGAAATGCCAAAAACAAAACCAATCCAAACACTCAAGCCTTTCGCAACGGATTGTGTAAAACAAAATAAAGATGTTTCTGAAATTGGTCCTTCTGAGAATATTCCATTTTTCAGAAAAAGAAATTTATTACCTACTCCGCCGGAAAATATTATTCCTGAAAAATTAAAAGATATGTATGTAACGGGAATTGATAAATCTTTTTTGAGCCATAACCATAGTCCGGGATTGGAAGTGATGCCAAATGGTGATCTATTTGCCATTTATTTTTCTGCAGTGGAAGAGATAACTCCGGATGTTACATTAATAGCTGTCCGGCTACCTTTCGGCTCGGATGAATGGGAAATGCCAAGTCCGTTCCTTGATTTTGCAGATGTTGATGATACTTCCCCGATGCTTTGGAAAGATAAAGATACAATTAATTTCTATTGGGGCACAAATAAACTTGATTCGGGATTTCCGTTTCAATGGATTACTTCCTATGATAATGGCGAGTCTTGGAGCGAAGTCAAATTCCCAATCTTTGAAACTTCCATTGGAGGTCATTCGGCACAGCCAATAAATTCAGCATTTCGAGATTCCAATGGTACTATCTATGTTTCGAGCGATGGAATCGGACCTGAATCGATTTTATGGAAAAGTTATAATAATGGAAAAACATGGATTGATAATGGCGGAAGAACCGGCGGCAGGCACACTTCTTTTGTACAGTTGAAAGATGGAAGTATTTTAGGAATGGGCGGCAAAAGCAGTAATATAGAGGGATATATGCCGCAATCTATTTCTTATGATGGCGGTAAAACTTGGAAAATATCTAAAACTCCATTCGCTTCTTTAGGAAGTAATCAAAGACCTACAATAATTCGTCTAAAAAGCGGAAGACTTTTTATGGCAGGTGATTTTCAGGATATTAAAGGAGAACAGCCCAAAGGTATTTCTCAAAGAGGATCTTATGTAGCTCTTTCTGATGATGAGGGTAAAAATTGGTTTATTAAAAAGCTTCCGGGCACTCAAGTCCATGAAGAAGAAGCTAGAGCAAAATTAAGTAAAGAAGGCACTTTAGGTTATACGGTCGCACGTCAAGCACCTAATGGAAATATTCATTTAATTACTTCTATGAATTCCCCCTGCTTGAGTTTTGAATTTAATGAAAGTTGGATATTAAATGGTGAAATTCCTGAAATTAATATTCATAAAGATTCTCCCCCTGTTCAGAGTATTTCGCATATAAAAAAATATCATGAAAAATATCTTAATGGTAAACTGAAGGTTCAATGGTCTGCCGGTATTGCTAATAATGGAAGATATCTTCTCGATGGAAAAGAAACATTTTATTATGAAAATGGAAAAATTAAAAAAGAAGCAACCTTTAGCAAAGGCAATAAAATAGATATCGAAACTTATTTTAATCCCAATGGAAACAAGATTTGGCAATGGGAATATAATGCGGACGGTACTTCAAAATGGACAAATTATTGGGTGAATGGTAATAAAAAATCTGAATCTTTCTGGAAAGATAAAAAATGTTTTGGTACTACAACCGAATGGAATCAAAATGGAAAGGTGATTCATCAAGTAAATTTTATTGATGGAATTCCTCAATAAATCAGTAAATAAAAAAATTTTAAACGGGTAAATAAATAATGGAAAGAAGAGAATTTATTAAAAAAGTTGGGCAAGCCGGCGTATGTGTAGCAGGTTTATCTGCTATTCCCGGCATTATAAAAGGAATGGAAATCAAAGGCGGTAAGCCGTGGAATTTTGTTTTTATTCTAGCGGATGATATGGGTTGGAATCAAGTAGGTTATGGAGGAAGCGATTTTTATGAAACGCCAAATATTGATTCAATAGCTAATGAGGGAATTCATTTTACTAATGCTTATGCATCCGCACCCACATGTTCACCTTCAAGAGCGGGACTTCTAACCGGTAAATATCCGGCAAGAGTTCATTTAACCGAATATATACCCGGAGATCAATATCCATGGGCTAAACTTAAATGCCCGAAAATGGTTGATCGTCTTCCGCTCGAAGAAATTACTATCGCAGAAATGCTAGAAGAGAAAGGATACGTAAGTGGTATGGCAGGTAAATGGCATCTTAATACCGATAAGTTTTATCGACCCGGTCGCCCAGGTGATCCAGATTCACAGGGATTCTCTTTCTCTCATCCTACTGTTAAACCGGAAGATGACGCCAATCCTAATGAAGATGCTCATCATGCAAAAGAGATTACTGATGAAGCCCTTAAATTTTTAGACAAAAATAAACATAATCCATTCTTCTTATATGTATCGCATCATATAGTTCATCGCCCAATAATGGAACACTCTGAATTGATCTATAAATATCAAGAAAAAAAAGGATCGGATAAACTAATAAATAACCCAATAATGGGAGCTATGATTGAAACATTGGATAATGAAATCGGTCGTCTCCTAAGGAAATTAGATGAATTAAATCTTACTGAAAATACAATTATTGTATTTAATACAGATAACGGCGGATATGACAAATTGCAATCTCAAGAACCTCTTCGCGGCGGCAAATCGATGTTATATGAAGGTGGTATTCGCGTTCCATTAGCTATTAAGTGGCCTAACGTAATTAAGAAAGGAACTAAGTGTAAAGTTCCTGTAACAAATATAGATATTCTCCCAACATTTGCGGAAATAGCAGGAATAAAAAACCTTCCTAAAAATGTTGATGGTCTAAGCATCACTCCTCTGTTAAAACAAACCGGTGATATCAAGCGCCAAACCATCTTTTGGCATTATCCCCATTATCACCGGTTTGGTTATATGCCTTCCGGTGCAGTATTAGAAGGTAAATATAAACTTATTGAATGGTATGAAAAATCAAAATTCGGTTTAGATCATCCTGTTTCTTTATTTGATTTAGAAAATGATCTTGGCGAAAATGAAGACTTAGCAGACAAAATGCCTGATAAAGCAAAAGAGCTTTGGGATAAATTAAAAAAATGGCGCATGGATGTTGGTGCTCAAGAGATGGAGATTAATCCTAATTTTGATCCTCAGAGAGCTCTTTACTATAAAGAAAATGTAAATCCTAATAGCCCTGAAGCTATCGGTCAATATTATTAATAGAGGAGATAAATGCATACTATTACACTGCTTCACCCAAATAAATTAGTGTTTGGAAATGATTCTTTAAATGAGTTCGTTAAAGATTTTATTCTTACGGGTAATAGGAGATTATTTATAGTTACTGCACCTCCTATACTTCATTTGATCGAATCTTCGATTAATAAATTAGAGAAGAATGGAATAGAAATATTTGTAGAAAAAAATATACTCGCCGAACCTACCATTGAATCATTCATGGATTCATTTAAATTGGCGAGGGATTTTAAGAGTGATAGCGTTGTTGGTATTGGAGGAGGCAGCGCATTGGACGTAGCTAAATTAATTGCCGCCTTATTAAATAATACTCAAACCATTTATGATGTTTTGGGAATCGGAAATCTTAAGAGTAGAAATACTTATTTAGCATGTCTGCCGACTACCTCAGGTACGGGAAGCGAAGTATCTCCTAATGCTATATTATTAGATGAAGAAGATAAATTGAAAAAGGCAGCTATAAGTCCATACCTAGTACCCGATGCTGTATATGTAGATCCTAAGCTTACTCTAAGCGTTCCGGCAATGGTTACGGCAGCTACGGGAATGGATGCATTGACTCATTGCATTGAATCTTATGCAAATAAATTTGCCCATCCTGCAATTGATGTTTATGCGCTTGGTGGAATAAGATTAATTTCGAAATATTTAAAACGTGCCGTAGAAAATGGCAATGATCTCGAAGCAAGGGAAAATCTATCTCTTGGTAGTTTGTTCGGAGGCTTTTGTCTTGGACCTGTGAATACAGGAGCTGTACATGCACTTTCTTATCCTTTGGGAAGTGAATTTCATGTAGCACATGGTTTATCGAATGCGCTTCTTCTCCCTTATGTAATTGAATACAATATTGATGCAGCACCAGAGCGATATGCAGATATTGCATTGGCAATGGGAGGCGAGAAAAAAGAATCGGTTTTAGAAACTGCAAAGCAGGCAGCTTATCTATGCAAAAAATTATCCGCTGATATTAATATCCCAACTAAACTTTCTGAAGTTGGTATCGACAAAAGTTCTATTCAAAGAATTGCAGAATCTGGTATGACAATTACCCGATTACTCAAAAATAATGTTAAAGAGATAACACTTGAAGATGCAATAAATATAATTAGCTCAGCATATTAAGGGAGAATAATGATGAATGAATTAACAGTTCCGAATAAAGCGGTAAAAAAAGAAAAATTAGTTTACGGTGTAATTGTTCCGATGCTCACACCGATTAATGAAAAAATGGAAGTTGATCTCTTCTCAGCAGAAAAAATGATTAATAATTTAGTATCTAAAGGAGTTTATCCATTTTTATTAGGTACAACCGGAGAAGGTACATCTGTTACTTATGAGGAAAGAAAAAAATTTGTAAAACATGTAGCTGAAAAATTTTCGGATAAGACCAAAATTTATGTAAATATCGGAGGTAATTGTGTGGCTGAAACTCTCGAATCATCAAAGGTATTTTCCGATTTGGGTGCTGATTTTATTGTCTCAGTACTTCCAAGCTATTATGTTTTAGATCCAGGTCAAATGTTGCGATATTATGAATCACTTGCTGATGCATCTCCTAAACCTATTATTATCTATAACATAACTGCCACTACGCATCTATCTATTCCATTAGATGTGATAGAAAAATTAAGTCATCATCCAAATATCGCCGGTTTAAAAGATTCTGAAAGAGATAGCGAACGATTTAATAAATCAATTGAATCCTTTAAGGACAGGGAAGATTTTTCGCATATTGTAGGATGGGGTGCAAAATCTTTTGATTCGTTAAAAAAAGGTTCTGATGGATTAGTTCCAAGTACAGGTAATTTTTCTCCGGGTATGTTCAAAGATATGTATGATTATGTCCTGAATGGTGATCTTGAAAATGGGGAAAGAATGCAGAACGAGACCGATGAATTGGCAAAAATATATCAGAAGGATAAATCGCTCGGGCAATCACTCGCAGCCGCTAAAGTTATTATGAAGTATTTTAATCTCTGCGAAACCTATATGCTTCCTCCGCTTAATCAACTCTCAATAGAAATGGAAGAAGAAGTAATTAATAATCTAAAACAATTTGAGGAAAGGATAAAAGTTTATTGAAAACCGCAACTCTAAAATCTAATAAATTTAAGCCACTGTTGGGAATTACAATGGGGGACCCGGCTGGTATTGGACCCGAAATAGCAGTAAAAGCTTTTATGAATAAAAATATTTATAAAATTTGCAGACCCATTGTAATTGGTGATGCTTCTGTATTAAAACATGCTGTTTCAATATTAGGGGATAATATAAAAGTAAATCCAGTCAACGACATTCAAGATGCAAAGTTAAAATTCGGTACGATGGATGTATATGACCTTAAAAACGTAGATACAGATAAATTGGAATTAGGAAAAGTATCATTAATGGCTGGAAATGCTGCCTTTGAATCTGTAAGGACAGCAATTGAATTAGCAATGAGGAAAGAAATTGATGGCACTGTAACAGGTCCTATTCATAAAGAAGCTATTAATCTTGCGGGACATCATTTCTCAGGGCATACAGAAATTTATGGTCATTTTACTCGAACAAAGAAATACGCAATGATGTTAGTAGAAGGTAATATGAGAGTAATTCACGTTACCACTCATGTATCATTGCGGAATGCATGCGACTTAATTAAAAAGAAACGAATTTTAGACGTAATTAAATTGGCTGATCTTGGATGCAAAAATCTTGGTATTAAATCTCCGCGAATCGGTGTTGCAGGTTTAAATCCTCATTCAAGCGATGGTGGTCTATTTGGCTGGGAAGAAACAAAAGAAATTATACCTGCAATTAAGTCTGCTCGCAGATTAGGTATTAATGCCGAAGGTCCCGTACCGGCAGATACTCTATTTCCAAAAGCTAAAGGAGGCTCTTATGATATTGTTGTCGCAATGTATCATGACCAAGGACATATTCCTTTAAAATTGATGGGATTCAATTGGAATGAGATAAAAAATAAATGGGACTCGGTTAGTGGCGTAAATATAACGGTTGGTCTGCCAATTATAAGAGCTTCGGTGGATCATGGAACTGCTTTTGACCAAGCAGGAAAAGCTACTGCATCCGAGGAATCACTCTTAAATGCTATCTCTTATGCTGCTGCTTATGCAATTAATAATAATAAATAATTTTCTACTATGGATAATCTAAAGGTTAAAAATGATTGCGGTAATAGCTGATGATTTTACCGGTGCGGCTGAATTAGCGGGGCTTGGTTTAAGATTTGGTTTGAATGTGGAAATCGATTCGAATGGTATTAATAAGTCTAATGTTGACTTATTAATTATCGCTACTGATACCAGATCAATGAAATCGGATGAGGCTTATAATCTCGTTAGTAAAATTGCTCGAAAGTTGAAAGATTTTAATGTCTTATGGACTTACAAAAAAACTGATTCGGTTTTAAGGGGAAATGTTCTATCCGAATTGAAAGCATTGATTGATGTCTTGGGTAAAGAAACGGTGGTATTAGTTCCATCGAATCCTGCTTATGGAAGAGAAATAAGAAATGGAATTTATTATATCAATGATATGCCTGTTCATGAGACAGGATTTTCTGAAGACCCCGAATATAGTTTAAAAACTTCTAAAGTATTAGATATGCTAGGAAGTTTCGAGAATGTATCAACATATATAATTACAAAAAAAGAAAGTTCACTTAAAAAGGGAATTGCCGTGGCAGAGGCATCATCAATAGCAGATCTTGATTATTGGATTGATGCTATCACCGATAATGTAATTCCGGCAGGTGCTTCAGGATTTTTTGCTTCATTGCTAAAAGCCAGTGGATATAAGCAAAAAAAACTGCCAATTAAATCAAATATCAGATACGGAAAAAATATTTTATTTGTCTGTGGAAGTGCATTTTCTCAAGGTAGAATTGCCGTTGAAGAAGCTCGCCTTAGAGGTGCTAAGGTTTGCGAAATGCCTGATGAAGTTTTTTATGATAAAATTCCAAGAGATGAACATTTCCAAAAATGGGTTGATGATACAGTTAATGCATTCGCCTCTTCATCAAAAGTCATAATTGAAATTAATCAACCGGTCGTTAAAGAAAATGGTTTTGCAAAACGTCTGAGGGTTGATACTGCTCGATTGGTAGAACAGGTGATGAAAAAAATAAAAATTGATGAACTATTTATAGATGGCGGAGCAACTACTTATGCAATAACAAAGCAATTACATCTGGATAAATTACTCCCTTGTAATGAAGTTGCTCCCGGTGTTATTAGAATGAAAGTAGAAGACCGTGATGATTTTTACATTACTATTAAACCGGGTAGTTATACCTGGCCCGAAGAAATATTAAAGCTAAACTAATCAAAAAGAATAGGTAAAATTACTAATATAGGAGAACTATAATGGCAGCAACGCTAAGTGTGATTGATTATGCGATAATTATTATATCATTGGTTTTTTCACTCGGATTTGGAATTTATTTCGCTCATAGACAGAAAAGTCATGACCATTATTTTTCCGGTGGACGTTCGCTTCCGCCTTGGGCTGTTGGTATTTCCATACTTGCCACTTTAGTTAGCAGCATTACTTTTCTAGCTTATCCCGGCGAAGGTTTTAAGTCCAATTGGATTTTACTTGTACAAGGTATTATGGTAGTCGTAATATTAAGTGGATTGGTTTGGTTCGTTGTGCCTCTTTATAGACGAGCAATCGGAATTAGTGCTTATGAATATTTCGAAAAAAGATTTGGATTTGCTGCTCGCCTTTATTCATCACTCTCATTTTCCTTTACTCACTTTACCAAAATGGGAACGGTATTTTTTCTTCTCGGTATGGCAATCTCTAGTATGGCAGGTCTAGATACACTAACTGTAGTTTGGATTGTTGGTGCAGTAATAATTATCATTGCTCTTACCGGTGGTATGGAAGCAATTGTGTGGTTAGATGTTATTCAAGGTTTTATGTTTATTGCCGCCGGAATAGTTGCTGCTTTATTAATTATGTTTATACCCGAGGGAGGTCCCGGAGCAATATTCAAAACAGCATTTGAATATGATAAGATTAGTTTCTCACCTTATGATTTTGATTTTACTAAACTCACTTTTATAGTAATGGTTTTCAATGGCATTTTTTATGGCATTCAGAAATATGGTACGGATCAAACAATTATTCAAAGGTATTTGACTACAAAAACAGAAAAAGGTGCAATTAAAGCCGCTATGATGGGAGTACTATTAAGCCTTCCCGTCTGGGCAATTTTTATGTTTATCGGTACTGCATTATTTGCCTTCTATAAAATTACTCCTTTTGTATTGCCCGAAGGAATTAAAGCTGAAGCTGTTTTTCCATATTTTATATTAACTCAAATGCCCGTAGGAGTAATCGGACTGGTAATATCAGCTTTAGTTGCTGCCGCAGTTTCCACCTTGGATGCAGATATGAATAGTCTATCGGCTGTGTTTGTGGAAGATTATTACAAAAGATTTAAACCTCAATCCACAGATAAACAACAATTGCGAATGGGTAGAACTATCGTTCTTCTTTCAGGTCTCTTATCACTACTTATCGCTACTATCTATGTTTATTCTGGAGGCGAGGGAATTCTTGGTCTTGTATTTGAACTCTACGCAATATTTTCAGGTGGTATTGCAGGAATATTTCTTCTGGGAATTTTTAGCAAGCGGGCTAATAAACAAGGTTTATATGTCGGCTTAATCGTTTGTGTACTTTTTACAATGTATGCTGTATTGACTTCTACAAAATATAATGGAAGTCCGCTAATGGACTGGGGAGTATGGAATTTCCCTCATCATAAATATATGCTCGGAGTTTATACTCATATAATAGTGATTGTCGTTGGATATCTATCAAGTTTTCTTTTCAAATCAGACCTTGCTCCTGATAATCTAACAATTTACGGATGGTGGGATGAATTAAAAGTAAATAGATCGAACAAAAGAAATGGTATTGTAAAATGATAAATAGATTTTATAAAGATGGTGAGAAATTAGACGTAGCGGGATTGAATGAAATTACTGTTCTTATAGACCGAAGTGAAACCGATCATACAGAAGTCGGCTTAAATATGTGGCGACCTAATCTTGACGGTCCACCTCATAAACATAACGATAAAGACCAAGTATTTTACATTACTTCAGGCGAGGGAATAGTAAAACTCGGCAAGGATGCTTTTGAAGTAAATAGTGGATCACTCGCTTATGTTCCCGCTGGTTTAGTTCATCAAACAATTACAACCAGCGATGAATCACTTTGTTATCTGCTTTTTAATGTATTTAATAAAGAAGGAAAAGAGGGTCATCTTTCATTTGCAGATCATATAGAAAAAGTAAAATTAATCAGAAAGCAACAGGCGGAATCGGGCTCTGCCGGAAACGATGGTAATGAAGACCAAATTACCCAAATCTTGCCATCTAAATTTTTCCGCGATATAAAAACAGAGATCAACTCACTATCGGAATCGGGAGAAAAGAAATTACTTAATGAAAATGAAACACAAAGATTTGAATTTTCTTTAATTAAAAACAATTGTGATGAATCTGGCGAAGATCTTTATTCCGGTGAAAATGAAATTACCTTATTTATAATTTCGGGCGAAGGTGACATTTCAATAAGCAAAGAAAAAGATAATATAAAACCGGGGAGTGTGGTTTTTATTCCAAAACAATCAAATTATTCTTTATCGATTTCTAATAACTTAGTATATCTCTGTTTGAGAGTTCACTAAGTTTAGTGATTTTTTATTAGGTAAGAATAATTTTTCGAATAGTATAATTAAGAAGCATAGAGGAAATAATGAGTTTTAAGAAAATAATTTTTATTGTCATTCTATTTATGTCGATAACAAAACTTAATGCCCAGACTACTGCATTGTGGACTTTTGATGAACAAGAAGGACTTTATCCAAGTTCGGTTTTAAGTGATATTTCTGATAATGATTATCCATTAGTAATTGGTTTATGTGGAAAAATTACATTAGGAAAATACGGAAATGCTCTTAGCTTTGGGCAACGACCTGATTTTACAATTACTCCTTCATTCGATCCTAAATATGGATTAGTAAAAATGAAACCTAAACCGGGAAATAACATAGAGCCATTAAGTTGGTACAATGCCGATTTCTGTGCATTAATGACTGAAGGAGAATCTCACTTAAGAAAAGAAGTAGGTTTTAAAAACCCTACTCAATCAAAGCTAAATATAGGTCAATTTGATTGGACTATTGAATTTTGGTACGAGATAGGTGAAAACCCAAATACAGAAGAAGTGATTTTTGAAATCGGAAGCGGTCCAAGAGGCGAAAATAATTCGATTACAAGATTATTTTTTTCACAAAATCAAAATTCCTTTTTCCTTTTTAATCAGCCCTCAGAATCCAAGCTGTCTATTCCTACGACAATAAAGAAAGGATGGCATCATTTTGCTTTTGTTTATTCTTCGTCTGAAAAACAGTTAAAACATTTTGTCGATGGTAAGCTCCAAGAATTACCTATGAAAGCAATAATTAAATCTTTGCCCGAAGGTAAAGAAGCTTATTTATCCATTGGAACCACCGGTCTTTGGAAAAATCCAATATCGGGAAAATTAGACGAACTTTGTTTCTCAGAAGGAGAAAAATATAAATCTGAATTTATATCTCCCGATAGTTTTTCGCCTCTTTATAATAATTATAAAAGTGCTGAGTTAAAAAAGGGACCGCCACTTCTATTTGATAAAGAAATCAAAACACCAATTGAATTGAACGATCGAAAATATTTATTTATCGATGATGCTATCGTAAAAGAATCAAAGGATATAAAATATTGCGTTAATCCACCTCGATATTTCGATAGAGTAATTCCTAATATTGAAGGAGCATTTAGAAAACATATCAACGTAGTAGAAGATGATAGCGGATATATCCGTTTATATATGGGTATCGCAGATGATTATCTTGGTGTATTGGTTTCAAAAGACGGTAAAAATTTTGAAGCACCGAACTTAGTAAAACCATATAAAGGATTTAGTAATGTTGTTATAGCCGAACCGTCAGGAATGGGAATGACCTTTATCGATCCAAATGCTCCATCAGCAGAGCGTTGGAAATATATAAGCGATTATCATAGAAGAGGAATTTATCTTTGGACTTCGCCCGATGGATATAATTTTACTCGCTTAAAGACGGCAGTTCTTCCCTTCAGAGCTGGCTCTCAATCAAATATCTATTACGATGATCAGAAACAGGAATATGCCTCTTTCCACCGGACTGATATGGGAGCAACTCAAACAGGTGATACAGAGCGCGATTTTGTAATGACTTTAGCTAAAGATGTTAAACGTCCTTGGGACTTCAAGCCGTTAAACTACAAAGAAGAACTTGCCCTTTCAAAAACTCGCAGAACTCATAGCTTAATCCCTTGGTACTTGGATAATGGACCCTTAACTCCGGGAGGATTTGGATTAGAATTCCCTTGGATATTTACTCCTCGCGAGGGGATCGATCCGGAGGCTACCGATATTTACGTCCCAAAAGCTCATAAATATGAATATGCTTCCGATACCTATCTTGCTTTCCCTGTTATCTATTTTCATTATGAAGATGAATCTAATGACGCACGTTATACGCTTTTTGATGAGAAAAGAAATTTAGGTTCCGGTCCTACTGATATTCAACTCGAAGTATCCCGTGATGGGGTTAATTGGAAAAGATATCCACGCCCGACATATATTCCGATTGGCAATTATTCCGGAGATGATGTAAAGCAAGTATTCATTGCACAAGGAATGATTAGAAGAGGTGATGAAATTTGGCAGTATTTCTTTGGAGATACTAAATATCATTCACCTTATACAAAAGATAATGATGTACGCGGTGTTTATAGAGTCGTTCAGCGTTTTGATGGATTTGTTTCCGCTGATTCTCCTTATGAAAAAGAAGCTTTGTTAGTTACCAAACCTCTAATTTTTAAGGGTGATAGGCTCCTTCTAAATATTAATACTTCTGCTTCGGGTTATGCTCAAGTAGGATTATTAGATGAAGCCGGGAACCCTATTGAAGGTTATGAACTTGATAACTGTGTATATATAAATGGTGATTTTATTTCTACCGAAGTTGAATGGCTCAAAAAAGGAACTGATTTATCAAATCTCCAAGGGAAAGTTGTACAATTACAATTCCGAATGCGCGGCTCAAAATTATATTCAATGCAATTTAGTAATTAAGATAATTTATTAATGAAACAATTTAGAGTAATATTAATATTCTTGCTTCTTATCAGCCTTGATGCAAATGCTCAAAATGGAAACTATAAAGTTATTTCATTTTGGGGATTTGATGAACAGGTGGGTTTATATCCAAGTTCAGTTTTAGAGAATCTTTCTGATAATGATTATCCTCTTGTATTGGGATTAGGCGGGGCGATTGTTAAAGGCAAGTTCGGTAACGCCCTCGAATCGAACCTGCATCCGCCAATCTCAATTCCTTATGGCGAAGCTGAAATGGGTCTTACAAAAATGGAAGTTCCTAAAGGAAGAAAAATTGAACCATTGTCTTGGCGTAATGCTCAATTCTGTGCATTGATGACCGGCGGTGAAAATCATCTCCGAAAAGAGATCGGTTTTGCAAATCCTACTAAAACGAAACTCAATCTTGGTAATTTTGATTGGTCAGTTGAATTTTGGATGAATATTTCTAGGAAGGTGGATTATCCGGGTGTAATCTTTGAAATAGGTTCCGGTCCAAGAGGCGAGAATGAACTGATAACCAAACTTTCTTTTAACTCCTATTCATCTATTTTTTATTTTATAAACGAACCTTCAAAATCAAAAATTAATATCGCAAGCAGTTCAAAATTGAATACCGGTGAGTGGCATCATATCGCATTTACATACATTTCTAAAACAAATTTGTTAATTCATTATGTTGATGGAAAACTTATCTCCACAATAAAAAACGTCAAGCTACAATCTCTTCCCGAAGGCGATGAAGATTATTTCTGTATCGGCACCGATGCACTATGGCAAAATCCTCTTACTGCAAAAATAGATGAACTTCGATTATGCGAAGGAACTGTTTATAAATCTGATTTTACTCCTCCAAACAGTTTTGTAAAATCTGATTCACCTGTACCAAAAGAATTAGTAAAAGGACTACCATTATTATTTGATCCACACACAAATGCTGATTTCGAAACAAACTCTGGAAAAGAGGAAACTTCTCCAATTAATATAGAAAATAGAAAGCATCTTTTTATTGATGATGCATTAATTAAAACATCCGAAAATATAACATTTACCGTTAATCCTCCCCGAAAAGCGGAATTAGTTATCGGAGATATTAAAGGGCAGTTTAGGAAACACCTGACGGTGGTCGAAGATGAAGATAGCGTAATAAGAATTTACAATGGAATAAAAGATGATTATCTCGGAGTCCGAACTTCTAAAGATGGAATTCATTTTATAGAACCAGATTTTGGAAATGAATATAAAGGTATAAAAAATATTGTAATTCATGATCCTGTGGGGGGAATGGGTAATCCTTTTATTGATCCTAATGGCAGCGGAGAATATAAATGGAAATATATAACGGGTTATCATAGCCGAGGTGTATATTTATATACTTCACCTGATGGTTATAATTGGAAGAGAGAAAAAATGGCTTTAATCCCATTTCGCTCCGGCACTCAATCATGCACGTTTTATGATGACCAAAGACAAATTTATGTCTCTACACATCGCACTGGAATTATGCATACTCCCGGATTTGCGACTCAAAGAAGTACGGTAATTACGGAGACAGATAATTTATTTTCTCCTATCAAGTTTAATCCTATTTCACAGAGAGAATATTTAGAACTCGGTAAAAAATATCCATTACGCCAACCTCTTCCATGGTGGCTTGATAATGGTCCACTTACTCCGGGAGATTTTGGATTAGAATTTCCTAATGCCTTTAATCCCGATAAAGCTGACCCAATCGGAACAGATATATATATCACAAAAGCTATCAAATATCCCTATGCTCCCGATACTTATCTTTCATTCCCAATAGTATATTTCCATTATGAAAACGACGGTCCGCCGGCAAGAACTGAGCTGATGAATCCGAAAAGAGGAAGAGGCGAAGGTCCGATTGAAACACAAATAGCAGTAAGTCGCAATGGAAAGGATTGGCAGAGATATTACCGCCCACCTTATGTTAGCATAGGAATGCATGAAGGAATTGATATTAAGACTGCGTATATCGCTCAAGGTATGGTTAGACGTGGAAATGAAATATGGCAATACTATTTCGGTGAACCATATTATCATTCTGCTTATAGCAAAAAAGATTCAAGAGTTTCAGTTTTTAGATTAATTCAAAGATTGGATGGCTTTATTTCCGCAGATTCTCCTTATGAAAAAGATGCATTAATCGTTACGAAACCATTGATTTTTAAGGGGGATAAACTACTTCTTAATATTAATACTTCTGCTTCTGGATATGCACAAGTAGGTTTATTAGACGAAAACGGAAAACCTATCGAAGGTTTTGAACTTGATAACTGTGTTTATATAAATGGTGATTTTATTTCTAAGGAAGTGGAATGGCTCAATAATGTGACTGATTTATCAAAGCTGCAAGGAAAAGTAGTACAAGTACAATTCAGAATGCGTGGCTCAAAATTATATGCAATGCAATTTACTCAATAAAATATGCAATCAACAAAAGGAAATATAATGGATTTCAAAAAAACAATTTTATTGCTTTTCATCTCTACTGCATTAATTGCTCAGACTTCAGGACCGATTAATAAAGAGGTAATTAGAAAGAATTTTGATAAGGTTATATATGTCTCTGAATCCGGTTCTAATGAATCCGGATTAGGTACTAAAGATTATCCATATAATTCAATCACAAAAGCTATTATGAATTTAGAGAATAATAGCAAGACTGCTCTATTTATCGCCGAAGGGAAATATTCTGTTTCGTCTCTTAAGTTGAAGAATGGGATTGAGCTTTATGGTGGTTTCAATTCAAAAACATGGGAGAGAAATATTTATAAAAATATTACCGTTATTACCGCTGATTCCGGGAAAAATGCTTTTATATGTGCCGATAATTCTGTAATAGATGGATTTCTTTTTAGAAAAAATATTATTCGAGGAAAAGGTGCAGCTATCTATTCCGATGGCGGCTCTCCGGTTATTACAAATAATACATTTACGCAAAACAAAACTTTGTGCCCATTAAATTGGAAACCGAAATATATGCATGAACCGGCGAATGATGGAGGGGCTATAGCATGCGAAAATAATTCTTCTCCTATAATCTCAAATAATATGTTTTATAAAAATTATACGGAAAATGGAAGAGGTGCGGCAATTGCATTAAATAATAATTGTAATGGAGAGATTACTAATAATGTATTTATAAAAAATGAAACCGGTTTGAATGACCCAATGAGAAGCAGTGATGGAGGTGCTGTATCAATTTTTAATTGGTGCAGTCCTTTAATTGAAAATAATATTTTTATAGAGAACCAAGCCTTGGCAAGTAACGATGCTGGTGCTCTATTTGTAGCTTTATGGTGCTCGCCTAAAATTATTAATAATATTTTTGTCGGAAGTAAAAGCGGTGATGATGCTGGAGCATTATTTGTCGGTGGTCAGGAACATAGATATAATTCGCCATTAGACCCTCTTCCCCCTAAAGAAAAGTTTTTCGTTGAAATAGACAGAAATTTATTTGTAGGTAATTCCAATCCATCTCATAATTCGGGTGTAATGCGCTTTACTATGGAATCGAGAGGAAAATTTACTAATAATATCTGTTTTAATAATAGCGGTATTTATTTCCAAAGAAGTGAAACAGAAATTTATAATAATACATTACTCGAAAATTTTATATTAATCGAAACAAAAGAAGGATTAGGTAAAAGCAAAGTAGCAAATAATATTATATGGGGTTCTCTTAATATAGATGCTCCTTCGGAATTTCATAATAATATTATGAAAGAGAAATTCGATGGAAAAAATATCTATAAAGACCCTATTTTTATTGATGATTCATTTATTTTACATCCTCTTGCTGTATCTTATGAAAGTACTCGTAATTTTACAAATATTTATGTATCCGGTCTTAATCTAAAACCTAATTCTCTAAAAGGTAGAATAGTAAAAGGAGGTAATTCATGGGGAGTTGTAAAATCTAATGATGAAAGTAATATTGAAATATGGGGGGATTTTAATGATGGATTGGAGTTTTTTGTTTTACAATCTCTTGCACTCTCTCAAAAATCTCCGTGCATAAATAATGGACTTGATCTTAAATCTGTTAAACATGATTATTATAAGAAAAAGAGACCAATGAATAATCGTTATGATATTGGTGCTATTGAATCAAATTAAATAAGGAAAATTTCTCATGGATAAAATAAATAAGCTAGTAATTGTTTTTCTTTCATTTCTTATCCTTTCTTCAGTTGTTTTCTCACAAGGAGAAGCATACTCTCCTAAAAGGATTAATAAATGCATTGAACTTTTAGAAGAAGGGCAGCCAATCTATTATATAAATACTTATGGCGGATATGAAGAAGGGAAGAAACTCGCTAAAACATGGGCTGATTATATAACATATAATATGGAGCATAATCCACTCGATTTCGCACTACTTCGCGAATTTATGAAAGGATTAGTCGATGGAGGTCCAACACCAAGCGGACATAGAACTCCGACTGTTATTGTTGTTCTTCCTGCTCTTGGTCTAGATTTAGAAACAATGAAGGCAAATTCTTGGATGGCACAGCAGGCATTGGCTCAAGGTGCTCATGGGGTTCATCTCTGCCGTGCACGTGATCCTAAAGCTGTAAAATTCTTAGTTCAATCTCTACGATACCCCTTTAATGAAATTAAAGAAAAAGAAATAGGAGATGGATTAAGAGGATGGGGGAGTTTTCAATTCGCTGCTTGGGTTTGGGGTGTCGATGAACAGACTTATCTGAAAAAAGCTGATTTCTGGCCTCTTAATCCGGAAGGTGAATTAATTTTAGGTGTAAAAATTGAAGATAGAGAAGCATTAAAAAATGTTAGTAAAACATTAAAAACACCGGGCATTGCTTTCGCTGAACATGGACCTCGTGATATGGGATTTTCTTATAATCATCTCGAAGGAAGAGCCGATCCTCCACTTCCTAAAGAAGTTATTGATGCAGGTGATATAGTGCTATCAGAATGTAAAAAAAATAATTTATCTTTTTTGGATAACGTTCTTCCTGAAAATGTTATCCAGCAGATTGAAAGAGGAGTTATGTTCTGTGCAGGAGGTAAAGTAGAATCTGCGGAAATTGGTCGTAAATTCACTAAGCGAACTATGCCTTGGTAATTATTATTTCAAAAATTAGATGCAAGCAAATTTATATTAGATATCTATAATAATGTATTTGAATAAGATAGGATAAAATGAAAAATTATATTTTAATTATTATAATGGGATTAATGACTATGAATAATTATGCACAATCAGAAAAATATGGAAGGTTTTCTAAAGACGAGAAAGAATTTTATGGAAAAATTGAAAATGAGAAAGTAATAAAATTAAAGCAGGCTCCATGGATCGGGACTGAATCAACTGAAGAATATTATAATTTGAATGAGTTAAAAATATTATATCCGAGTGAGCCCACTAAAATATTTGGTCTTGTAAAAGGATATAAACAAGCATGGGAAGGGAAAATACCTCCTAAATATGTCCGTTGGTTTATTAAACCATCTTCGTCTTCGGCATCTGACAAAGATGATGTTATTTTACCAAAAGCTTTTGATGAAGTTAAAGTGGAATGCGAACTTGTAATTATAATTGGTAAAGAGATTGAGAATGCAGACGAGGCAGAAGCTGAAAAAGCCATTTTCGGTTTTACAGTTGGTAATGATATAATGGGATTTGATGAATCGTTTGTAAAAGAATCGGGTGATTCTCCTGAATATAAAGACCCATCTTTATCTGCGGGACTTAAAATCTCAGATCGTTTTGCGCCCTTCGGACCTTTTATTTATACTAATATTAAGTGGGACAATAGAAATTTTACTCTAACCATTACAAACAAAGAGACTAATAAGAATGTAGTTTATAAAGATAATACTAATAACTTATTATATACTCCAGCCAAAATTGTATCTGATCTTTCGAAAGTAATTAAATTAAATCCCGGAGATATGATTTTGACAGGAACCTCTAAATCATTCGTAGCCTCAAAAAATGATATCGTAACAGTGGAGATAGATGGATTAGGAAAGCTAACGAATCAAATTATTAAAAAATAGAAAAGAAAAATCTTTTTCAATTTATTGAATTTAGTACCTCGCTATTAAGGTATCAATCTATCTGGATTATTGTAATTACTGTGCGAATAATATCTTCCATAAAATTATTTCTATTTATTCTATTTCATAATTCAATAATTATAAACCTAGTGTGCAGATAATTAAAGAAAATTGTATAATAGCCACCAATATATATTTATTGTTGGGGTTTTTATGTATTCATTAGGTTTCGATATCGGAAGTTCATCTATCAAGGCATCTATTCTCGATGTAGAATCGGGTAAAATATTAGCATCAGACTTTTATCCTAAAGAAGAGATGGCTATTAATTCTCCTCATCCCGGTTTCGCCGAGCAAGACCCGGAATTATGGTGGAACTATTCTAAACTTTTATTAAAAAAACTTCTTTCCGAATCACATATTAATGGTAATCAAATCAAATCAATCGGTATCTCATATCAAATGCACGGACTTGTATTAGTCGATAAAAATCAAAATGTTCTTAGACCTTCAATTATATGGTGTGATAGCCGTGCAGTAGAAATAGGCAATGAAGCATTTAATAATATAGGCGAAGAATATTGTCTTAATCATTTTCTTAATTCGCCCGGAAATTTTACAGCCTCAAAACTTAGATGGATAAAAGAGCATGAACCGGAGATTTTCGATAAGATAGATAAAATAATGCTTCCCGGTGATTTTTTAGCTATGAAATTAACGGGTGTAATCTCTACTTCTGTTTCCGGTTTATCAGAAGGTATATTCTGGGACTTTACTACTAATACAGTTTCAGATAAACTATTAAATTACTATGAGATACCAGAAAACAAAATTCCGCAAGTTAATTCAACTTTTTCTAATCAAGGAAAAATATTAAGTTCGGTAGCAGAAGAGCTTGGGATAAGCAGTGATGCAATTGTTTCATATCGAGCAGGGGATCAACCAAATAACGCCTTTTCATTAAACGTTCTTAATGCAGGTGAAGTGGCAGCAAATGCAGGAACCTCAGGCGTTGTTTATGGAGTAATTGATGAAAATAATTTTGACAAATATTCGCGTGTAAATCAATTCGCTCATGTGAACTATATGAACGATTCAATTAAGCTTGGCGTGCTCCTTTGTATTAATGGTACAGGTATTCTTAATTCATGGATAAGAAAAAATTTTGCAAGTGGTCT
>CALDDL010000009.1 GCA_937936675.1 uncultured bacterium | reverse complement strand
TCTCTGAAAAAATTAATTGTGAATAGTGCTAAAACTATTCCTGCGATTATTAAGATATATTTTAATATATTATTGCCGACAAATATACCGGAGGCGATAATAATAAGTGCCACTAATAGCGTAATATAAAATGTACTTAGACCGTATTTAGTAATCATTACCTTTTTTCTTTAATTAACTGACTAATTTAATATTTTTTGCCTTTAATTTCTTGTCTTATTTTTTTTTCTTAATTTTCCATTTCGGAAATTGAAATTTATTAAACCGGAGTAAATAAATGAAACCAAATATGTCGAATATGCTTAAACAGATTCAAAAGATGCAGTCTGATATGGAGAAAGTACAAAACGAATTAGCGAATAAAGTAGTAACCGAGGAGAGCGGCGGTGGAATGGTAAAAGCAACTGCCAATGGTAAGAAAGAGATCGTTACAATTGTTATTGAACCTGAAGTACTCTCATCGGGCGATAAAGAGATGATCGAAGACCTTGTGGTAGCGGCAGTAAATAAAGCACTTTCATCTGCGGGCAAATTAGCCGAGGATGAAATGGCAAGCGTTACAAAAGGTATGATCCCTCCGGGTATGAATATTCCGGGATTTTAATGCAGATTGCAGAGCCGCTTCAAATATTAATTGATGAATTAAATAAACTTCCTTCAATCGGGAAAAAGACTGCTCAAAGGCTTGCTCTTTATATTCTTAAAAACGATAGAGAATATGTCGATCGGCTTACGAATGCGATGATTGATGTAAAAGAAAAAATTCATTTCTGTTCGATATGCTTCAATCTCGCTACCGAAGAAATTTGCTCGATATGCGCTAATCCTAAGCGGGATAAGTCGCTTATCTGCGTTGTTGAAGAAGCAAGCGATATCATTGCAATCGAAAAGACGAATGAATATAATGGACTTTATCACGTATTAGGCGGAGTGCTTAATCCGCTTGATGGAATTGGTCCCGATACTCTTAAGATAGCCGAATTAATAAATAGAATTAAGGATGGAGGAATCAAGGAGATAGTTCTCGCTCTTAATCCCGATGCCGAAGGGGATTCCACTTCTTTATTCATTGCTAAGCTTATCACTCCTTATGGAATAAAAATTACAAGAATTGCGCGAGGTCTTCCGATCGGAAGTAATCTTGAATATGCCGATGAAGCAACAATCGGACGCGCATTCTTGGGAAGAATTTCAGTATAATGAGCAAATGGTATAAAGATTGGTTTTCGTCCGAATTTTATACAAGCGTTTATGCTCATCGAAACGATTCAGATGCAAAGCTTCTCTCCGATCTGATTCTCTTAAAAGTTGAATTAAATAAAGATGATTATATATTGGATGCTGCCTGCGGAGCGGGCAGATATTCAAAAATTTTTGCCTCTCTCGGATTCAATGTTGTCGGATTCGATCTTAGTTTAGTACTATTAAATATGGCTCAAAGGGATAATCCTCATTTTAATAAAAATCAGTTCCTTATCAATTCCGATATCCGCACGACTTACTTTAAAAAGAAATTTAACCTAATTATCAATCTCTTTACGAGTTTCGGATATTTCCAAACCGAAAAAGATAATTTCCGATTCTTTGAAAATGCTCTCGAATTCCTCGAAGAAAATGGTGTAGTAGTCTTCGATTATTTTAATTCAACTATTGTTAAAAAAAGTCTAGTGCCATATTCGGAGAAGAACGTAAACGGATTCTTAGTAAAAGAAACACGCTCGATTCAGGATAACCGAGTTATTAAAAATATAGACGTAACGGGCAATAATAGTACCCTCTCTTTTCTTGAATCGGTAGCACTTTATGATTCTCATTTTCTTATTGATAAATTCAATTCGTTGGGTTATAATATCATAGATGTTTATGGCGATTATAAAGGTTCACAATTTAATCGGGATTATTCCGAACGAATAATTATTTTTATGAAGAAGAGATGAAATTTATTTTTATCATAATGATTCTTGCATTGGTATCGTGCGATCTCGTTACCACTCGTGATGCCGAAGCCCCTGAATTAATCGGTTCAAAATTCTCTGTAGCCACTACCCCTGCGATATTATTTCAAAATCTTTCATTCGCATTCGAAGAAAAAATTCTTGAAAATTATTCTGCCTGCTTTATCGATCAAGCATTTCTTAAAAGAGATTTTGAATTTATTCCATCCTCTAATTCCGAATCACAGTATCCGGTATTAAGGGATTGGAATTTTGATGCAGAGAAACAATATTTTAATAACTTGATAAATACTTCTTCAAAGAGCAATTCGCTTTCTCTTAAATTGAGTAATTTAATTGCTACTCCGCAAGGTGATAGCGCAGTTTATCAATACGATTATAAAATTTCGCTTGCGGCTAATGAATCTGCCCTTCCAAGTGAATTCTCGGGTACCGCACTTTTCAAAATTCTTCTCGATAGCAGAAATCAATGGGTGATAGTAGAGATTCAAGATATTAAAAAAGATAATATCCCTTCGTGGAGCGATTTGCGTGGGAGATTGTATTAAATTATTAAGCGGATTTATCGTAATTTTGTTTTTGGGTTTCGGATGCACTAATCCATTCGCTCCTGCATTGGATAGATCACCATCCACAGGCGATGGAATTATCTCCGACCAAAAAAATATTGATGGCGTTTTCAAAAATCTTCAATATTCTTATGCTTTCAAAGATACTTTGATATATAGCGGTCTTTTGAATGAGAAATTTAATTTTACTTATCGCGATTACGATCTAGGTGCCGATATCTCGTGGGGCAAAGAAGAGGAGATGAAAGTTACTTACGGTTTATTCCAAAATTCTCAACGTCTTGATCTTATTTGGAATAATATTGTTACTATTACTGAAGATTCTACTCGCATTATAAGAGGCTTTAATTTAACTATTACTTTTAATCCGACAGATATTATTTATATTGATGGAAAGGTAAATCTTGAACTTAAAAAAAGAGATTCCAAATGGGAAATTCTCCGTTGGATCGATGAATCTAATTTCTAAGGAATTATGATACTATTTTATTTCGCAGAAGCATTCCGACTTTTTAAGAGGACTCCGCTCGGCTCGATTGTTACGATTATAACAGTCGCTGCGGCAATATCTCTTACATCCATTTCTATTCTTTTGATCTATTTTTCTAATTCGCTCCAGCAATCGGTGAAGAATCAGGTGGAGCTTTCGGTTTTTCTTAAACCGGGATTAACGAAATCAGAGATCGATTCGCTTCAAGATGAAATCACTAAGTTCAAACTCGTTAAAAAAGTTACATTCATAGATAGCGAATCGGCAAAGAAAATTTTTATAAAGGAAACAGGGGAGGATTTCACTTCCGTGCTCGAATCAAATCCGCTTCCCAATTCATTTAAGGTACTCGTAAGACCTGAATTTGCAGGCAAGCCGGATCTCGATAAATTGACCGCTACTTTAAAGGGGATGAAAGAGATCGATGAAGTGATTTTTGATTTCGATACAGTGTCAAAAATTCTCTCCGTTCTTGGTTCGGCGCAGAATATAATATATATTGTCTCTTTTATTTTTATAATTCTTTCTGTTTATCTCGTTTATTCCAATTGTCTTCTCCATATTAATTCGAGAAATGAGATTTATGACATAATGAAATTAATCGGTTCAAAGCTTAATTCGATCAAAATGCCGATAATTATTAATGCAATTGTGATCGGTGTCATATCTTCCTTACTTGTAATGGGGATGATGTTTGTAACGAATCTTTTATTGACTAAATTTTACACAAGCTTTAAATTTGATAAAGTTTTATATTTTTTGTACCCTTTGATTCTGTTTTTGGGTATCTTATACAGCTTAATTGGAAGTATTCTTTCCACGAAGGATATTTCGCTTAAACTTAACAACTAACCATTTCTATTGAGGGCAAATCAATGAAGAAATTTTTTATTATAGTTCTATTCCTATTCTCTTCTTCACATATATTTTCACAGATTGAAGATTATACACTTGGATCGGATAATCCATTAAGAAATTATAACGGTGGATTTTATGATTATTCGGATCAAGATGTAGTGAATATTAAAGTTGCAATATGGGGTGCAGTTAAATACCCCGGACGTTATGCAGTTCCTAATTACATAACAATTAATGACCTTATTTCATATTCAGGCGGACCGGTTGAAAGCTCAAATCTCGAAGATGTCCGAGTTTACCGCACAGATGAAAACGGTAGGCAACAATTACTAAAGATTAATCTGAATGATCTGATGTGGGAAGATGAACTTCAAAATGATAGAAAAATAATGCCTAAATTAGAAGCAGGTGATATAGTAGTTATTCCGATAGAACCTCGTTACTATT
>CALDDL010000008.1 GCA_937936675.1 uncultured bacterium | reverse complement strand
AGACCCCGTGCACCTTTACTGCACCCTAACATTGGGTTCGGATAAAGCATGTGTAGGATAGGTGGGAGACTTTGAAGCCGGGGCGCTAGCTTCGGTGGAGTCAACCTTGAAATACCACCCTTGTTTTATTTGGATTCTAACCTCGGCCCTTGAATCAGGGTCAGGGACAGTGTTAGGCGGGTAGTTTGACTGGGGCGGTCGCCTCCCAAATTGTAACGGAGGCTCCCAAAGGTTCCCTCAGCATGGTTGGTAATCATGCGTTGAGTGCAAAGGCATAAGGGAGCTTAACTGCGAGACATACAGGTCGAGCAGATGCGAAAGCAGGGCTTAGTGATCCGGCGGTAGCGTGTGGAAGTGCCGTCGCTCAAAGGATAAAAGGTACGCCGGGGATAACAGGCTGATCTTACCCAAGAGTTCATATCGACGGTAAGGTTTGGCACCTCGATGTCGGCTCATCGCATCCTGGGGCTGAAGAAGGTCCCAAGGGTTTGGCTGTTCGCCAATTAAAGCGGTACGTGAGCTGGGTTCAGAACGTCGTGAGACAGTTCGGTCCCTATCCTATGCGGGCGCAGGATACTTGAGAAGAGTCGCTTCTAGTACGAGAGGACCGAAGTGAACGAACCTCTAGTGAACCAATTATCACGCCAGTGGTATGGTTGGGTAGCTATGTTCGGACGTGATAAGCGCTGAAAGCATCTAAGTGCGAAGCACACTTCAAGATTAGGTATCCCTGTCGCAAGACACTAAAGACTCCTCGGAGATGACGAGGTTGATAGGCTACAGATGTAAGATTAGTAATAATTTCAGTCGAGTAGTACTAATAAGTCGTGAGGCTTAGCCAATTAATTTTTATTAAAAGATAGATGTTTATATCTAGACTCTTAACTCTTTCGTTTTTCATTTTATTTTTAACAGAGAATCATAAGTTTTCTGGTGGCTTTAGCTAGGAGGAAACACCTCTTCCCATTCCGAACAGAGAAGTTAAGCTCCTATACGCCAATGGTACTGCATGGGCAACTGTGTGGAAGAGTAGGTAGCTGCCAGGATTTATTTTTAACCCCGCTTTGCGGGGTTTTTTGTTTTAAACACTTCTTAATTTTTGAGAAATATTGTTGACTTATAACGTAATTAATTTAATTATTACTTGCTAATCTCTTTTCCGCCGAGAACATTTTTGACCGCTGAAATCAATTCGCTCTCTTGTTCGGAGTCAGATAACTGATTGGCATCCATTGTATTATTTCCATGATTGACTAAAAGTTCTATCTTTGTCCCGAAAACTTCTTTAGCCTTTTTATCAATATATTTCTTATTCTCTTTTATTATCTCTTTATCTTCTGTATGCTCTACAGTGAGTTCTAATTTATTATTAATAAAATTAATTAGATTAGTGTTAGTAAGTACTGAAGCTAAGAATATCTTTTCCGATTTCACTTGTTCAATAAATATTTTCCATTTTGCAATAATTTCAGTCATATCTCCGGGATTAGAATAAATAGGACTAACAAATTTTTCTACTTCGGGAATTATTACGTCACTCTTTAATGCAATTTCAACATTATTTATTTGTGATAATTTTGTTTTATTCTCTTTACTGCTAGAATAACTAACTTTTGAATCGGATATTACCGAAGGAGTGCTTATGCTCGAGGAAAAATTACCGCTATTTACTTGTGATAGAATATGCGTTAAAGTCTCTGTTCTTTCTAGTCCGATTAATTGCGCCAAAATTATTTCTACTTTTAGTTTTTGATTTGGAGCGGATTTTAGTTCATATTGAGATTTATTCAAGAAATTTAGTATTCTTATCAAATCTCCTTCAGAAAATGAACTCATATAAGCTAAATATTTTTCTTTATATATTTCAGCAGTTTCAATTAATTTATTATCTTTTCTCAAAACTACAGTCATTATATTTCTGAAATGTTCTATAAGTCCATTCATAAAGTCCAAGAAATTCCAGCCGTTTTCATATAATTTACGAGTAATTTCGAATGCATCGTTGAAAATTTTATTTAAAATTGCATCTGAAATATCAAAATATAGTTCTTCATCTATTAGATTAAGCATCATATTGACAACGCTGGAATCTATTTTATTACCGCTAAATGCTATTGCTTGGTCAAATAGTGTCTGAGCATCTCTAAGAGCACCATCAGCTTTCTTTGCGATTAGACTTAATGCGATATCATCAATTGCAATTCCTTCGGCATCAGCAATCTTTTGAAGAGTACTTTTTGTAGAAGCTAATTCAATTCTTCTGAAATCGAATCTCTGACAACGCGATAAGATTGTCAAGGGAACTTTATGAACATCGGTAGTTGCAAAAATAAATATCGTATGTTCTGGCGGTTCTTCCAATGTTTTTAAGAGCGCATTAAATGACTCGGTCGTGAGCATGTGAACTTCATCAATTATATAAACTTTGTATTTCCCTCGAGTTGGAGCATATTTTACGGAATCTCTAAGTGTTCTTATCTCCTCGATTCTTCTATTCGATGCACCATCAATTTCAATTACATCAAGACTCTGCGAATTTGAAAAAGAGAGACACATTTCACATTCATTACATGGTTCGGCATCTTTCGGATTCATGCAATTAAGGGATTTTGCAAGAATGCGTGCTGTAGTGGTTTTGCCGACTCCTCTTGGACCGGCAAATATATATGCATGCGCTACCTTGCCATTTTTAATTGAATTGATCAATGTCTTTGTAATATGTTCCTGACCAATTACGTCAGAAAAATTTTGAGGACGCCATTTACGTGCAGTTACTAAGTAGTTCATAAGTTTTATATTATTTTAAATTTTCGTAAATCAATCTTTTTTGTAAATATAGTTAATAATTCCTCTAAATATTTTTTATCTATTTCATTAAATGAAGAATAATCATAACTGTCCAAGTCTAAAACGCCAATTAGTTCATTCTCAATTAAAATCGGAACAACGATTTCAGATTTAGAACCTGAATCACAAGCAATATGACCCGGAAATTTTTCTACATCATCCACAATGAGAGTTTCTCTTTTTAATGCAGAAGAGCCGCAGACACCATGATTTAACTTAATTTCGGTGCAAGCAGTATTTCCTTGAAAAGGACCTAAATATAATTTTTCGCCATCCAAAAAATAAAAACCCACCCAAGAAATTTTGTCGAATGCTTGTTTAAGCATAGCCGTAAAATTAGATAGTCCGCTTAATATCTTATCAGTCTCATTAAAAAGATGATGTGATGAAGCTATAAGTTGAACATAAATCTCTTCATCAGATAGATTTTTATTTATTTTTAGTTCTTCTGACATTTGCGCCTTTCTTTGAAATTGAAGATTTTTTCTTAAAAGAATCAAATACATAAGGCAGAGCTTCATAAATATTTTCAATCGGAATAATTTTCATCCCTGATTTCACTTCGTCTTTAATTTCACTTAAATCTTTTTCATTGTCAGAGGGAATCAATACTGTTTTAATTCCATTTCTTCGAGCAGCGAGTAGTTTTTCATTCAATCCCCCGATTAGAAGCACTTTACCGCGCAGTGTAATTTCTCCCGTCATAGCAATATCGTTCTTAGCAGCATTTCCGCTAAATGCCGAATACATTGCCATAGTAAGAGTTATTCCTGCTGAAGGTCCGTCTTTGGGGATTGCACCTTCAGGTAAATGAATATGAATTTCTTTATTCTTAGAAAATTGAGCTTTTAGCCCTAGTAGTTTGGTATTACTCTTAAGAAAGCTTAAGGCTGCAAGAGCAGATTCTTTCATTACATCGCCAATCTGTCCGGTAATTGTTAGTTTTTCTCCACCATTCATAACAGTTGCATCAACGTGAAGAATTTCACCTCCAACGCTAGTCCATGCTAAGCCTGTTACTGATCCAATTTTAGCTTTAGTATCAGTATTGTGCGCTCTATATCTTGGAACTCCTAAGAATTTTTCGATATCTTCGGGAGTAATTTTATAACTAATCTTTTTCTTTTTAGACTTGGTTAAAATAGTAGTAACAATTTCCTTAGCTGTTTTTCTAAGAACTGACGCAATTTCTCTTTCAAGATTTCTTACACCCGATTCACGGGTATATTCATTGATAATTTTTAGTATCGAATCATCTTGGAAATTAATTTCATATTTATCTAAGCCATGAGCTTTGTATTGTTTTTGCAAGATATGTCTTTTAGCAATTTGAAGTTTTTCAAATTCCAAATAACCGGGTAGTTCAATAATTTCCATTCTATCTTGAAGCGGGAGCGGAATATTATATCGAACGTTTGCGGTAGTAATGAACATAACTTGTGAAAGATCATAATCGATATCAAGATAGTGATCATTGAATGAATGGTTTTGTTCTGGATCAAGCACTTCTAACATAGCAGAAGAAGGATCGCCTCTGAAATCCATGCTCATTTTGTCTATCTCATCTAAAAGCATAACGGGATTAATTGTTTTTGCTTTTTTCATAGATTGAAGAATCTTTCCGGGCATTGAACCTATATAAGTTCTGCGATGCCCTCTAATTTCGGCTTCATCACGCATACCGCCAAGACTGATACGGACAAAGTTTCTGCCTAGTGCGCGGGCAATAGACTTTCCTAAGGATGTCTTACCAACCCCGGGAGGTCCTACAAAACAAAGTATCTGACCACGCATATTTTTTACCAAATTTAATACGGCAATATGTTCTACGATCCTATCCTTTGGTTTATCTAAACCGAAGTGGTCTTCATCCAAAATCACGCGGACATTATTGACATCCAAATTATCCTTGCTTCTCTTATTCCAGGGAACTTCGATAAGCCAGTCTAGATAATTTCTAATTACGGTTGCTTCAGGTGAGCTTGGAGGAGTCTTTTTTAATTTATTTAATTCATCTAATGCCTTATCTTCCACTTCAGCAGGCATTTTCGCTTTCTGAATTTTTTCTTTAATTAGTTGAAACTCAGGTATCGCTTCTTCGTCATCGCCAAGTTCATCTTGTAATATTCTAATCTGTTCCTGGATAATAAATTTTCTTTGAGATTTTGCAATGTTTTCTTGAACTTTTGATTCGATCTCTTTTTCTATGCGAAGAATCTCAATCTCGGAATTGAGTATCTTTATGATTTCATATAACTGTTCTTTTAAAGAAAACTTTTTAAGAACTGACTGCTTAATTTCAATTGACTGATTAATATTAGCCGCTACATAAAAAACTTTTCTATCAAGCTCGGTAATATTCTCTAAAGCATTAATAGCTTCTTGCGGAATAGCTTTATTAATTTTTACGTATTCTTTGAATTGAGCTGTCATTTGTCTCAAAAGAGCATTTAGTTCTCTTTGATCCTCATTAACAGGATAAACTACTTCAATTTCAGCTTCAAAGAAAGTCGGATTATCAGTAAATTTCGTAATTTTACCTTGAATTATTCCATCAACTAGAATTTTCAAAAGTCCATTCGGAAGTTTTAGAATTTGAATAATTTTTGCAATTGTACCTTCTTGATAAATATCTTCTTTTGCAGGTTCTTCAAGATTTGATTTAATTTGTGCTGAAAGAAATATATATTTGGAACTATCTAATGCATAATTTGCTGCCTTAATAGATTGTTCACGCCCAACTAATATTGGGAATATCATATAAGGGAAAATAACATTATCTCGTAATGGTAATACGGGTAAAACTTTTGGAATGTCTTCAACTGCTGTGTAATCTAAATTTGTTTTTTTTGCATCGTTATCCATCAAGCAACTTCTCCAGAGTGATATATTAAACCTTGAAATATACCAAATATAACAAGGCAGTACAAGGAAACTATTTATACTAATGGGAGTAATATTATGATTAAAGATATAATTGAAGTATCAAAATTAGCCGGCGAGGTTATTAGAAATGGTTTTAGGCAAAATTTTGAAATAGAATACAAAACTAATTCTTCTAATCTTGTAACAGAAATTGATAAAAAATCGGAAGAATTAATAATCAATTTTGTTAAGAATAAATATCCTAAACATGGAATTTTAGCAGAAGAGAGTGGAGAAAAAGAATTAGAATCAGAATATAAATGGATTATTGATCCATTGGACGGGACTACAAATTTTGCACATGGATTGCCGATATTTTCGGTTTCTATTGGTGTAGTTAAAGGTAAAGAAATTATTGCCGGTGTGGTTTATGATGTAATCTCAGATGTTCTTTACTGTGCCGAAAAAGGAAGCGGAGCATATAGAAACGGTTCAAAGATTTCTGTTAATAAAAGAGATGATATGAAAACTTCTCTCTTAGTTACCGGTTTTCCGTATGACATTAAAGATAATCCACTTAATGCAGTTGAGCATTTCAATGAGTTTTTATTTAATTCTAGAGCAGTGAGGAGATTAGGAAGTGCCGCAATAGATTTCTGTTATGTGGCTTCTGGAGTTTTCGATGGTTTTTGGGAAGTTACTCTCCAACCATGGGATGTTTGTGCCGGAAAATTAATTGTGGAAGAAGCAGGCGGATTAGTAACTGATTTTGACGGAAATAATTATGAAATTTTGAGAGAACGAAGAGATTCAGTTGCTTCTAATGGACTAATTCATAATCAAATGATTGAGATTTTAAGAAAAAACGTTAAGTAATATAATATCGCTGAAATTGCAAATAGAATTAATATTTAATAAATTTGTAAGCTATGGCAAAAAGAATTGTAATAGCAATTGATGGTCCCGCAGGTTCGGGTAAAAGTACTGCTGCTAAATACTTAGCAGAAAAACTCGGTTTCACTTATGTGGATACCGGAGCTATGTATAGAGCAATTACTTTTAAGGCTATGGAACTTGGAATTGTCGATGATATTGAAAAAGTTATTGAGTTGACCAAAAAGATTAAAATAAGTTTGAATTTTGAGAATGGAATTACTCGAGTCTTTGTAGATGATGAAGAAGTAACAGATAAGATTAGAACATTAGAAGTAAATAGCAAAGTAAGTGATATAAGTAAAATAGGTGAAGTAAGAAAAGAATTAGTAAAGTTACAAAGAAAATTAGGCGAGGATAAAAATCTTGTTGCTGAGGGAAGGGATACCACAACTGTAGTCTTTCCGAATGCAGACCTAAAGATATATTTAACTGCTTCTTTAGAAGAAAGAGCAAAGCGAAGATTCGCCGAGTTTAAAGAGAAAAATTCCGATATTACAATTGATGAAGTAAAAGTAAATCTCTCTAATAGAGATAATATTGATAGCAGCAGGGACGTTAGTCCATTAATGAAAGCCGAAGATGCTATTGAGTTTGATAATACACATACTTCCATACTTGATGAAATAAATATCTTACTAAGTAAGATAAGTGATTTAGAAGAATAAAAAGATTATTTGCCGTCAATAATAAACGAATGTTACATTAAATTATTTACTGCTTGATACTTTTAGGACGGCTGAAAGTTATATAGCAGAGTATTTTTTTTGGAGGTTCAATGTCTGATACAGACACAATGGTGAAAGATAGTTCTTTAGATACCCGGAAGTTTTTTAATGCTGATGAGTATTCAGAGCAAGAATTATCAGAACTCAATAAGCTTTACTCTGATTCATTTCGCAATATTAAAGAAGG
>CALDDL010000007.1 GCA_937936675.1 uncultured bacterium | reverse complement strand
TATGGAATTTCTATCCTTTACGGACTTACGGGAAGCACTAATCTTTATGTAATTAATTCGGTACTTCAAGGTCCCAATATTAATGTATTTACTCTTTCATTCTCATTGGTACTCATATTTGTCGGTATCGGATATAAAATATCTGCCGCTCCGTTCCATTTCTGGACTCCGGACGTCTATGAAGGTGCGCCAATAGCTATTACTGGTTTCCTTTCGGTGGCAAGTAAGGCAGCAGGTTTTGCTCTTTTAATCCGATTCATAAGAACTACTTTCGTTACGATGGTGATGGATACTTCCGGTTACTGGAATCTCGTAAATTCATTCGATTGGAAAACTATTCTCGTAATTATTTCAATCCTTACAATGACATTAGGAAATTTCTCCGCTCTCTGGCAAAATAATATAAAAAGAATGTTAGCTTTCTCCTCTATCGCTCATGCAGGTTATATGCTCTTGGGTCTTGTGGTTTTCTCTAATCAAGGTCTTATAGCAATTCTTGTATATTTCTTCTTTTATATGTTTATGAATCTCGGCGCCTTCTTGGTCGTGATGCTTATTGCAAATAAATCGGGCAGCGAAAATATAGAAGATTATAATGGACTCGGATATACTTCACCTTTCCTTGCAGCATCACTAACTATCTTCTTAGTCGCTCTTACAGGACTTCCTCCTACTGCCGGTTTTATTGGTAAATTATATATATTTATCGCACTTGTCGATGCTCAAATGATTGCAGTTGCAATTATTGCCCTGCTTAATACTGTGATTTCTCTCTATTATTATGTCCGCATTATGAAACACATGTATTTAAGCAAAGCCGAATCAAATCAATTAATAATAGTTCCCGATAAATTAACTTATGTGCTAGTACTTGCATTACTCATTCCAGTTTTAGTTTTCGGTCTCTATTTTACTCCGGTAATCGACCTCGCCAAAAACTGTATTACAATTTTAGGTCTATAAAATATTCAAACTTGCTTTTTATAAGCAAGTTTGTTACTTTTGAATATACGATAATTTTAGTCGGATATATGTTAAAAATTGCTAAATCAGTTGAATATGCTCTATTTGCTATCAAGTATATACATGAATCGGGAAATAGAGAATGCGTGAGTGTAAAAGAGATTTCGGATTCGATGAATATTCCTTACGAATTATTAGCTAAAATTATGCAAAGAATGGTAAAAAATGGTATTATTACTTCTCAACATGGAACTAATGGCGGTTACATATTGAATAATAAACCGGAAGCCATTTTCCTTGGACAGATTGTTTCAGCTCTTGGGCTTAAAATTCAGATGACTGACTGCCTAGTTCATGATCCTACTGAATCTGATTGCGCTAGATTTAGAACCTGTTGCCTTAGAAGCCCAATATCGAAAATTCAAGATAAAATAAATTTACTATTTGATCACACTACTGTACAAGAATTAATTTAATAAGGAAACTTTATGAGCCACTTTAACGAACTTCTAAACGAAAAAGAGATATTTTTCAAATATATGGGAGAAAAATACAAAGTATTTTTTAATTCCAATATTTTCCTTAGAGATATCCAATATGCAGTAAGAAGTTATTTTGAAAATCGAGGAATTAATCTAAAATATCCCGAAGCTGAAAAATATGCTTTAGAACTTACCGACTATATGGAAAAATCTAATGAACTAATCCCTGTTTCTAACGGTACATGGAAAGTAAATTTTCATTTAAATCAAGAACAAAAAGTAGAGAGTATTCAATGAGCACCACAGATATAAAAACAAGCGAAATTGAAATTACAGATAAAGCAGTAAAAGAAGTTATAAGAATTAAAGAAGAAAATAATATCCCCGCTGAACATGGACTTAGAATCGGAGTAAAAGGAGGAGGCTGTTCCGGTCTCACTTATAATCTCGGATTCGATGGCGAAATTAAAGATAACGATACGGTTATCGAAAAAAACGGAGTGAAACTTTTTATCGATCCTAAGAGTTTATTCTATATAACCGGTACAGTCCTCGATTTCAGCGATGGGCTTAATGGTAAAGGTTTTGTATTTAATAACCCAAATGCCACTAAAACATGCGGATGTGGCGAATCTTTCGGAGTATAAGGAGAAAATCTATATGGATAGAAAAAAATTTCTTGTATCCCTCGGACTTTTAACCACTGCCTCGGCAGTGAGTAACGTAAATGCTTTCAGTAATAAACTAAATTTTTTAAATAATAATAGGAGTATAAAAATGACAAAATTTGAATTGCCTGAACTACCGTACGCTTTTGATGCTTTAGAACCATATATCGATGCTAGAACAATGGAAATTCATCATGGTAAACATCATGCCGGTTACGTTAATAATCTTAATAATGCCGTTGCTGGTACAGATATGGAAGGTAAAGGATTAGAAGATTTATTAAAAAATGTTTCTAAACATCCCGTTGCCGTACGAAATAATGGTGGAGGTCATTGGAATCATTCACTTTTCTGGACTGTAATGGGTAAAGGAAAAGGCGGATCACCATCAGGTGCACTTGCAGAAGCTATCGATTCCTCTTTCGGTTCATTTGATAAATTCAAAGAACAATTTGAAAAAGCTGCTGCTACTCGTTTCGGCTCTGGCTGGGCTTGGCTTATATTAGCTAATGGTAAACTTGAAATTACCTCTACTCCTAATCAAGATAATCCTTTGATGGACGTTGCCGAAGTTAAAGGTCATCCTATACTCGGATTAGATGTTTGGGAACATGCCTATTATCTAAAATATCAGAATAAACGCCCTGATTATATCTCAGCTTTCTGGAATGTAGTTAATTGGGATGAAGTGGCAAAAAGATTTGCTGATGCTAAATAATTTCCCTTTATTACCGGTCATGCTAATGACCGGTTTTTTATAAATTAATTGAGAATTAAATGTTAAAAAAAATTGCTCTCTTTCCTCTTAAATTGGTGATCTTCCCGAATGCCGAATATGCTCTTCATATTTTTGAAGAACGATACAAAATTATGATTAATAATTGTATCGAAAATAATGAGCCGTTTGGTATTGTTCTTTCTACTGAAGAGAAAATGGAAACAATTGGCTGTAAAGTAATGGTTAATCAAATCGTAAAAAGATATGATGATGGTAAGCTCGATATTATAGTAAAAGGAACTGAACGTTTTCATATTGTGAGAACTGAATTTTCGGAGCACGGTTACCTTATTGCTGAAATTCATAATTTTTATGATATACTTGATGATAACATCGATTTCAGTATATATTCCGAAATAAAAGAAAAATTTAATAACATTCTTAAACTAACTGAACTAAACCTATCTGATGAGTATTGGAGCAACCTTAATCGTGCTCCCTTAAAATCTTTCAAAATTGGCGAAAAAGCAGGTCTAACTCTGGAGCAACGCCAGACTATTCTATCCCTCCAAAGCGAGAATGCTCGACTAGAAGTAATTAAGGAGCATCTTATTAAGATCGATGATTTAATCGATAAAAAAACTATTCTTAGGGAATTAATTCAAAGGGATGGTTACATTAACTAAAGCCGCTAACTTAATGTAAAACAATAGATTAACGGCTTTTATTTAATTTCTTTTCTAATTACTATGTCCAACTATTTTTAATCGATTTATTGCTCTCTGCAATGAACCTTCGGCTCGGGTTAAATCTATTTCTTCTTTCTTCTCGCTTGCAATTCTTTCTTTGGCTCTTTTCAAAGATTCTAATGCTCTTTCAGCATCAATCTCTTCTTTTGCTTCAATTGCTTCTGCTAATACTAATATCTTATTATTAAGTACTTCTACCGTGCCACCACTTGTGGCATATTCATGCTTTACTTCTTTTTCGTCTTCTATTATTATTTTACCGATTTCAAAAGTACTTAAAATGGGAGCATGGTTATATAATACCTGAAAACTTCCGACTGTTCCGGGAATTGTAACTGAATGAACTTTCCCTTCATAGACCTTCATCGCCGGAGTAATTATTTCTAAGTCAAGAAGTTTCATTATTGCATACTCTTAGCTTTTTCTACAGCTTCTTCTATCGTGCCGACATACATAAATGCCTGCTCCGGAAGACTATCATGCTTACCGTCTAAGATCTCTTTGAATCCTTTTATAGTGTCAGCCAACTTAACATACTTCCCCGGGATACCGGTGAATTGCTCTGCTACGTGGAAAGGCTGACTTAAGAAACGTTGTATTCTTCTTGCTCTCCTTACTACGGTTTTATCTTCTTCCGATAATTCATCCATTCCTAGAATATTAATAATATCCTGTAAATCTTTATTATGCTGTAATATCTCTTTTACTCTTTTTGCTGTATTATAGTGTTCCTCACCTACAACTCCCGGCTCTAATATTCTTGAAGTCGATTCTAATGGATCAACCGCAGGATAAATACCAAGCTCCGAAATTTGACGGCTTAATACGGTTGTAGCATCAAGATGCGAGAATGTTGTAGCCGGAGCAGGATCGGTTAAATCATCCGCTGGTACGTAAACTGCCTGAACCGATGTAATTGAACCATTTGCAGTAGAAGCGATTCTTTCCTGAAGCTCTCCCATCTCGGTGGCAAGGTTTGGCTGATATCCCACTGCAGATGGCATACGTCCAAGAAGTGCACTCACTTCAGAACCTGCCTGTGTAAAACGGAACATATTATCGATAAATAAAAGCACATCTCTATGCTCTTCATCTCTGAAATATTCTGCCATTGTAAGACCCGTTAATCCAACTCTTAAACGTGCTCCCGGTGGTTCGTTCATCTGTCCAAATACTAAAGCTGTTTTATCTATTACTCCGGATTCTGTCATTTCACGGTACAAATCGTTTCCTTCTCGTGTTCTTTCACCTACACCTGCGAATACAGAATATCCGCTCTGTTCCTTAGCAATATTATGAATCAATTCCAAAATAACAACCGTTTTACCAACACCAGCTCCGCCGAATAAGCCGGTTTTACCGCCTCTCGAATACGGTTCTAATAAATCGATAACTTTGATACCTGTTTCAAACATCTCTTGACTAATTGATAATTTATCAAATGTCGGAGCATGTCTATGTATTGCATATTTCTTTTCTGTTTTAATCTCACCTTTTCCATCGATACCATCTCCCGTAACACTTATAAGTCTTCCTAAAGTTTCTGGACCGACAGGAACCATAATTGGTGCACCGGTATCTTCTGCTTTCATTCCTCTTACTAAACCATCCGTACTATCCATAGCAATCGCTCTAATTCTATTCTCGCCTAAATGCTGCTGCACTTCAACGATAAGCGTCTCTTCCTTTCCTTCAATACTTGTACGTGGGATATTAATTGCGTTAAATATACTTGGAAGATGCCCCTCTTCAAAATCGATATCAACAACCGGTCCGATTACCTGAACAATTTCACCAATATTACTTGCCATTTTTATTCCTTTAAAAAGATTTACGAACTACAAAATTAAAGATAATACGCTATAATTACAAACAAAGAAATGATTTTTGAAGTGAATTATAGATATTTCACTCCTGTTAATCTCTCCGATACATCCCAAAGTCTTTTAGCAATTTCTTTATCATGTGCCAGTTCTTTGGACTGCACTAATTTAGGATACCCACGCCATTCGCTCCAATCCGATGGTCCAAAGTAATCTCCTTTTTTTACGCCATTAGCCGTGGCGGCATAAAGAGTCGGCAAAGCTCCCATTAAAGGAGATTGAGCGAATAACTTATTTATTACTCCCACAATATTGCTGTGCCTTTCTAATTCCGAACTGGTAAGTCCGGGATGCGCTGCCGCAACTATTACGTCAAATCCACCTTCGTCTAATCTTCTCTGCAATTCGTAAGTGAAATATAAATTAGCTATTTTGCTATCGCCATAAGCCTGCCAAGGTTTATATCTTCTTTTTTCCCAATTAAGATCATCAAAATTCAGATTTCCCATATTGTGCGCCTTGCTCGATACATTCACTATCCTTGAGTTATTTCGGTTTTTTATTAAGTCTAATAATAATCCGGTAAGAGCAAAATGTCCTAAATGATTGGTTCCGAACTGTAATTCAAATCCATCCTTTGTTTTGGTGTAAGGAGGGATCATAACGCCGGCATTATTGATTAATAGGTCTATTCCATCATAATCTTTCTTAAATGATTCCGCAAAAGTATGAATCGATTTCAATTCTGCTAGATCAACAATCCTGACTTCGATATTTGCTTCGGGGAATTCAGATCTGATTTTTTCTAATGCTTTATTTCCCTTCTCTATATTACGCACGGCAATAATCACTTTAGCGTTTTTGCTCGCAAGGATTCTTGCAGTTTCAAATCCTATACCGCTGCTCGAGCCGGTAACAATAGCCAATTTCCCCTGCTGCATAGGAACATTTGTTGCATCCCAATTATTAGAACTCATCGTAACCTCACATATTTTATTTTGTACTTTTACTTTGCGGAATTAATGATGTAATATACCTTATTTAAGCGACTATTACACGAAATGGGCTAGCTAGAGGTTATTTTAAAGAACACCCCGATAGTAATCGGGGCATTCTCTTCGCGTCCTCATTCTACTCTCTTAACAAGAGAAAAAATTAGAAGTACTTTTATCGAAATTTATTTTAAAGTAATATTTAGAATAAATGAAAATCTAGATTGATGTTTAGTAATATTATACGAGGCAGTATCTAAAACAAAAGAACGAGAATAATAAAAAGTGTTCCAATTTCTGCCTCATAAACAATTTATTTCCCAATATTTTTATCTATTTTATTAGCAAGGAAGTAAATTGTAAATAAAATGATATATATATGTCTCTTAATATAAAAAATTTATTATTATTTCAAAATATTTTTTTGTCCATTTCAACAAAGCCAAAAAATGAATAAAAAAAAGCCGCCTCAAAAGGCGACTTTTATTAACAACATTTTATTTCAGCGACTAAATATTTACTGTTCCAGCCAATTCTATCCATCGCAAAACATCAAGTGAATGTGAATATTCCAAATTAAGCGTTCACCATCTCCGCTAATTCCATCCCCTTCTGGAGTGCTTCTTTATTGAGTGGAATTAAATGATGATATCTCTCGGGAAGTACTTTCTTTATTCCTTCAATAATATTATCGAGTTCAATAATTGGTTTCTTCTTCAAAAATGCACCAAGAATAATCATATTCATAACTTTGCTATTCTTCAATTTTGCCGCTTCGTTCGATGCTTCTATCGCTAATATTTCAATATCATTTCTTGTCGGAGGATTTACTATCGTGCTAGCTTCATATATAAGTAAGCCCCCCGGTTTCACCGCATGCTCAAATTTATCCAATGATGGCTGATTGAGTGCAATTACCGTATCAAATTTATTAATAATCGGTGAACTGATTTTTGTATCGCTGATTATAGCCATACAGTTAGCCGTTCCGCCTCTCATTTCCGGTCCGTAGGAAGGCATCCAACTTACTTCTTTATTCTCCATTACTCCGCTATAACATAAAATCTGTCCCATCGAAAGAACGCCTTGACCTCCAAATCCCGCAATAATAATTTCTTCAGTCATATTATTTCTCCTTATCGTTTGGTACTTTTAAATCGCCGAGTGGATAAAATGAGAACATCTGGTCTTCCATCCATTTATTAGCTTCTAATGGTGTCATCTTCCAATTCGATGGACAATTAGATACTATCTCAACGAAGCTAAGTCCTTTTTTCAGTTTTTGATATTCAAATCCCTTCTGGATTGCTTTCTTTGCCCTTCTTACGTTCGCCGGACTATTTACTGCTGTTCTTGTGCAATAATATACTCCCGGCAACTGTGCAATTAATTCAGTGATTTTTAATGGACTTCCCATAGTAGTAGTGTCTCTTCCGAATGGCGAGGTGGTTGATTTCATTCCCGGTAATGTTGTTGGAGCCATCTGTCCACCGGTCATTCCATAAATACCATTATTAATAAAAATAATTAATAAATTTTCGCCTCTATTACATGTATGGATTGTCTCGCCTGTACCAATAGCCGCTAAATCGCCATCACCTTGATATGAAAATACATATTTTTCGGGAAGTACTCTCTTTATCGCCGTTGCCACTGCCGAAGCTCTTCCGTGAGCAGCTTCCGACATATCGATATTCAAATAATTATATGCGAATACCGAACATCCAACCGGTGCCACGCCAATAGTCTCCTCTTGTATTCCGAGTTCACTTATTACTTCCGCAATTAACCTATGAGCTACACCATGACCGCAGCCCGGACAGTAATGCATAGGTGTATCGAGCAATGTCTCAGGCTTTTCATACACTAAGTTTTCTGTCGTACAAATACTCTCTTCAGCAATCATATCTTCAAAATGCTGTTCTTCATTCACTAATGTCTTTTCGTTCATGCCATTTCTCCTACAAATTTTTCTTCTAACTTTTGTAGAATTTCCTCGGGCGATGGTACTACTCCACCCATTCTTCCATGAAATTCAACAGGAATTTTACCATTAACCGCGAGACGAACATCCTCTACCATCTGACCTGCATTCATCTCCACATCCAAAATTCCTTTTACTTTTCCTGCTAATTCATTAATCTTTGCAGTCGGGAATGGGAATAATGAAATCGGTCTAAATACACCAACTTTAATTCCTTTCTCGCGTGCTAATTGAGCTGCTTTCTTGCAAATTCTTGCAACTAATCCGAATCCGACTAATAATATCTCGGCGTCATCACACATATATTCTTCATACCTGATCTCATTCTCTTCAATCACTTTATATTTTGCTTGAAGATGAATATTAATTTTTTCCATCTCATCGGCTTTTATATTAAGCGATGTGATTACATTTCTTTCACGAGTTTTTGGTTTCCCGACTGTTGCCCAATCTTCAAATACAGTCTTTCTTTCCATCTGCGGGAATAGATCAACTTTTTCCATCATCTGACCTAATGCGCCATCGGTAAGAATTAAAACCGGATTCTTATACTTGAATGCTAATGCAAATCCCTCTTTTACAAAATCAACCATCTCTTGAACAGTAGAAGGTGCGAGGACAATTAATTTGTAATCACCGTGTCCGCCACCTTTTACTGATTGGAAATAATCTCCCTGCGAAGGTTGTATTGTACCAAGACCAGGACCGCCTCTTACAACATTTACCAATAGACAAGGAAGTTCAGCGCATGCAATATAGGATATTCCTTCCTGCATTAAACTCATGCCCGGACTTGATGATGAAGTCATAATCTGCTTTCCGGTGCCTGCTGCTCCATAAACCATATTAATGGCAGCTACTTCGCTTTCAGCTTGCAAAACAACCATTCCTGTTCTATGAGCATAATTAGCTAAATATTCCAACACCTCCGATTGCGGAGTAATAGGATAACCAAAATAAGCATCGCAGCCGGCTAATATTGCAGCTTCTGCCAATGCTTCATTTCCTTTCATTAATTTCGTTTCACTCATGAGTTCACCGTTACTGTTATATCACCTGTTAAGTTTGATATAGTCGCTACCGGTTCTTTCTTTTTGGTAGTCTGACGATATACTTTTATTATACCTTCAGGGCAAACTAACGCACAATTGGTACATCCGGTACAGTTATCTTCGATCCTAACCATGTACTGATATCCTTTTGTATTTAGTTTTCTTGAAAGCTCTAATGAATCTTGTGGACATGCAGCAATACAAAGCTCACATCCTTTACATTTTTCGATATCAATTACGATATCACCTTTTACTTTTGCCATTTACACCTCTATTTTTTAGCATAAAGGAACACTTTTTTAATTAAATAAGAACAATCGTGCCAATCTTTTTTCTTCTTAAAATCGCTTTTAAGACTCAAAAATCCTTATTAAAACCACGAATTATTCTTTATACTCTTATGACTTTTCAAAGTTGAGAAAAAGCATTTCTGAACTAAGAAACAATATATAATCGGATAATTCGCTCCAATATATATAAAAAAGGTTTATCGGGCAAGAGCCAATTCCTTGCCTAAAACCACCAGCTAATTTCAAAACCCTTCCCGCTTGTTAGGAATGGATTTATATATTCCAATAAAAGAATTACCAAGTTATTTTTTATTATAGTCTGGCACTAGGTTTTAATCAGTCCCCTCGACTCATTAATTTTCTATTTTATTTATTGTGTCAGGTTATTTGATTTCTTTATAACTTTCTTAGTTCAATGTCTCCGCGTGCTTATCAGCATGATAGGAACTTCTTACTAATGGAGCGGATTCCACAGCCTTGAACCCAAGCTGTAAACCGAAATCTTTATACTCCTTAAATTCCTCCAACGTAACATAACGAGAAACAGGCAAGTGATTCTTTGTCGGCTGCAGATACTGCCCTATCGTCATTATATCGCAACCGGCATTATAAAGGTCTTTCATCAATTCCAGTACCTCTTCCTTAGTCTCGCCGATTCCGACCATGATACCGCTCTTGGTACGCAAACCACGATTCTTAAACCAAGTTATAACTTCCAAACTCCTCGAATATTTCGCCTGCGGTCTTACTCCATGATATAATCGATTCACGGTCTCCATATTATGATTCAATATATCAGGTGGATTCTGCATAATTATCTCAAATGCTTTTTCATCACCTTTGAAATCGGGAACCAATATTTCAATAGTAGTGCTATCACCCATCTTTTCTCTAATTTGGCGTACGCATTCCGAAAAAATCCCTGAACCTCCATCAGATAATTCATCTCGATTAACGGATGTGATAACTACATGCTTGAGTCCCAATGTTTCCACCGATTCTGCCACTCTGCGCGGTTCGTCTAAATCCAATTCATTAGGAAGACCTAATTTCACGTTGCAAAATCCGCAGCTTCTGGTACATGTATCGCCCAATATCATAAATGTGGCAGTTTTCCTATTCCAGCATTCTGCTAAATTAGGACATTTCGCTTCCTCGCATACAGTATTGAGCTTAGAAGTCCTCATTAATTTATAAACATCTTTATAATTTGATCCACTCGGCAGTCTTACCTTTAACCATTCCGGTCTTTTGCCGAGTTCCGGTTTTTCTTTTTCTATCGCTTCTTTGAACTGCTGTTGATGCTGATTTATTTTACTCATACAATCCCTGTATCAAAATTTTCCAATATATCTTTGATTAATTTAAGAAATTTTCCGCCTAACATACCATCCACTAATCTATGGTCATGACTTAATGATAAATACATCATCGGCTTAATAGCAATTGTATCCATACCGTCCACTTCTACAACCACCGGTTTCTTTGTTACCGCGCCGATTCCCAATATACCCACTTCCGGCTGATTAATTATCGGGGTTCCGAATAATGAACCGAATACACCATAATTAGTTATGCTGAATGTTCCATCCATTATATCATCGGGTACCAATTTCTTATTGCGCGATTTATACCCCAATTCCGCAATCGCCTTTGCTAATCCAATAACATTTTTTTCATCAGAATTTTTTATGTTCGGCACAATTAATCCATTCGGTTCTACCGCCACCGCAATTCCAAGATTAATATTTTTCTTTACTAAAATATTATTCCCATCGATCGATGCATTCAAAAATGGATACTCTTTCAATCCCTTAATTACTGCATAAGAGATAAAAGGCATATAGGTTAACTTCACTCCTTCCGATGCAAAGAATTTATCTTTATTCGTATTTACGAAATTATGAACCTTAGTCATATCCACTTCTATTACCGCAGTAACATGCACCGAGGTATCTCTGCTATTTTTCATGTGGTACATAATTCTTTGACGGATATTATCCATCGGGATTACTTCCACTCCACCTTTCGATTGCGAAGCGGTTGAATAAGTTGCTGGCTGATCAGATTTTGATTGTGAAGCCGGTGAAACAAATTGACCGGATTTAGCTTGTGAAGTTTCTTTAGCTCCGGATTCACTATATGAACTCTGCTGTTGAGCGTTCGTTTTATCACTTGATTGACTAAATTGACTTGGGTGCGATTTGCTAGATTGAGCACCCCTATTCTTTACATATTCTAAAATATCTTTTTTCGATACTCTTCCGCCAAGCCCGGTACCACTAATTCTCTCTAATTCATCATAACCGATACCTTCGGTCTTTGCGATATTCATCACTAAAGGTGAGTAGAAACCGCTTGATTTATTTGATTGACCTGAAGAATCATGTGAACCTGCTCCTCCGGCTTCTGAGCCACCCGCTGAGTGCGCGTCAGCACCTCTAGAAATCGAGCCACCTTCATTGTCGGCACCGGATAACGAACCTTCAGCCTCTACTCTGATTCCATCCCTTCCTGCTTTGCCGCCGGAGACCAAGCCGCCTGTTTTATCGCCTGACTTACTATCAGTTCCGCCTGAACCGCCGGATGCTTTACCACTCGCACCTTCTGCACCGCCACCAATTTTGCTTCCGGTACCATCTGCTCCGCCGTGTGATACATCACCACCTGCCGCTCCGGCATCTTCTGCCTTCACTAATCCGGCAGTAGTAGAGATTCGTGCTACCGTCATACCTACTTCTACTGTCTCTTGCTCTTTTACTAATATCTCGGCAAGAAATCCTTCTTCGGCACTCGGCACTTCAGTATCTACTTTATCAGTACTTATCTCAAAAAGAATTTCATCTTTCTTAATCTTATCACCCACCTGCTTATGCCATTTAATAATCGTCCCCTCCATTACGGATTCACCCATCTTAGGCATGGTAATATCTTTAAGCTCGCCGCCCACTTGAGTAGTCGATGGCTTTTCCTGCGGCTTCGTTTCTTCTTCTTTTTTTACCGCTTCCTCACCACCTGTATCGATTATGGCAACAACTGTATCCACATCCACAGTCTCCTGCTCGAAAACTCTTATCTCGGAAATCACTCCAGATTCAGGTGCAGGAATCTCGGTATCCACTTTATCTGTACTTATTTCAAAAATTATCTCATCCTTCTTTACACTATCACCTTTTTTCTTATGCCATTTAATTAAAGTTCCTTCATTAATACTCTCGCCCATTTTAGGCATCACTACTTCCACTTTCATCTTCGGCTCCTTAGTATAATAGAATTTCTTTTAATGATGAATAAATTTTATTTCTCGATGGCAATACAAAATTTTCCAAGTTTGGATGATACGGTATCGGAGAATCAGTTGCACCAATTCTCTTTACCGGACCATCGAGCGATTCAAAACAGTTCTCTGCAATCTTTGAAGCAATCTCGGCTCCGAATCCCGCTGTTAAAGTATCCTCATGAATTACTACTGCCTTGCCTGTCTTTCTTACCGATTTATAAATCGCTTCTTCATCGAGCGGTGCAATAGTACGTATATCAATTATCTCCACCGAGTAACCTTCATCTTCTAATTTCTTCGCTGCAAAATTAGATTCGTGAACCATCGCTCCATAAGTTACCACAGTTAAGTCCGATCCCTCTTTTACAATCTTCGCCTTGCCAAATGGAATTAAATATTCTGCGTCGGGTTCGGGGGATGTTGCATAACTCTGTCGATACAATCCCTTATGCTCAAGAAAAAGTACGGGATCATTTAGTCGTAAAGCAGTTTTTAATAATCCTTTTGCGTCATGGGAATTAGATGGATATGCTATCATCAGTCCCGGCATGTGCGCAAAAAATGCTTCGATATTTTGGCTATGATATAATCCGCCATGAATATAACCACCGACTGCAACTCTTATAACCACAGGGGACTCAAATAAATTATTTGAACGATATCGATACATTACTAGTTCATCGCGTATCTGCATAAAAGCAGGGAAAATATAATCTCCGAATTGAATCTCTACGCATGGCTTTAATCCTGTAAGCGACATACCTATCGCCACACCCATTATACTTGCCTCTGCTAATGGTGAGTTAAATACTCTTTCGTTTCCGAATTGAGTGGATAAGCCCTTTGTTGCAGTGAATACACCACCTTTTCCATCCGCCACATCTTCACCAAAAACATAAATTTTATCATTCCGCTCCATCTCTTCGCGCAGTGCATGATTAATCGCGTCCACCATTACAACCGGCTTCCCCTCTTTGTTGCCATGCTTGTACTTTAATCGATCCTTCTTTCCCGATTCATCAGATACATATTTTATAGCAGTCTCTGCTGCCGGCTCTGCTTGCTTCAACGCCCATTCAGCCGCTTCATTTACATGATTAACTATCTCTTTCTTAAATTCTTCATAAGCTAATTCTGTTAGAATCCCTTTCTCGATTAATTTCTTTGAGAACATCTCAATCGGATCTTTTTTTAGATCTTCATTTAATGAATCCTCCGGTCTATATTTTTTCTGATCATCGGAAGATGAATGAGAAAAAAGTCTAACCACATGAGCTTGAATTAGTGCCGGTCCTTTTCCTTGTCGAGCATATTTGAATGCAGATTGAGCAATTGCATTAACCGCTAGGAAATCCGTTCCATCGACATCAAGACGAAGTAAATTTTCATATCCGCTCATCATCTCTGTGATAGAAGCATTTCTTCCGCCCGATTGATTTTCAACCGGAACTGAAATCGCCCATTTATTATTTTGAATTACAAAGACTACCGGAATTTTTTCTCTGCTCGCCCAATTTATTGCTTCATGAAATTCACCGTTGCTCGTGGTACCTTCTCCGCTCGAAACATACACTACCGCATCGATCCCTTTCTTCTTTTGTGCTAATGCCGCACCTACTGCCTGTAAAAATTGTGTCCCCGTAGGACTTGATTGCGTTGGGACATTAAATTCCTTCGATGCCCAATGGCATGGCATCTGTCTGCCCCCTGTCATAGGGTCATCCGCTCTTCCAAGCATGTGAAGAAAAATTTCCTCCGGTTTCACTCCGAGCGAAAGCATTACCGCCATATCTCTATAATAAGGGAATCCCCAATCTTTACCCTTCTCCATTGCTAAACCGAATGCAACCTGAGTGGCTTCGTGTCCCGCACCTGCAATATGGAAAAATGCCTTCCCTTGCTTTAATAAGTTCAATACTTTTATATCCATTGATCGCGATAGAACCATTATCCTTAATGCATTCATCAATTCATCTTTCGTAAGTCCACCGAAATGATCTATCTTCCCTGTTGGCTGCTTGCCATTATTTTTATCTTCAATTACATTTATTTCTTCCGGCTTATTATTCTTTGCCATCACGTCCCCTTCTTTTGATTTTCAATTTTTTCTGTGTAATCGAAAAGTCGAATAAAGTGAAATAATAATTTTTCTTTCACTTCATCGAGTTCAATTTTTCGGCCTAATTCTTTAGATAATGAAGTTACTTCTTTATCTTTAATTCCACATGGAATAATTCCATCGAACAATCCCAAATCAGTATTAATATTAAAAGCGAAACCGTGCATCGTTATCCAGCGGCTTACTTTAATACCAATAGCGGCAATCTTTCTATTGCCCACCCATACACCTGTATATTTGGGATTACGCTCTGTTTCAATTCCGTAATCTTTGCAAACCGAAATAATCACTTCTTCGAGATTCCTAAGATACTCATGCGTATCTTGCTTCCAATTTTTTAGATCGATAATCGGATAACCGACTATCTGTCCCGGTCCGTGATATGTAATATCCCCGCCCCGATCAATATCATAAACCGAAATCTGTTTCTCTTTCAAAACTGCATCGGTTGTAATAAGATTATTTTTATCTGCCACTTTACCTAATGTATATGTATGAGGATGCTCAAGAAGATAAAGTATATCATCTATTTCATTTTTGGTACGAAGCTCAAAAGTCCTCTGCTGAAGCTCCCATGCCTCTTTATAATCAATCGTACCAAGATCGATATATTCAATTTTTTTAGATATGAATTGCTTCTCCATACGCCTGCGCCGCTGCTTCCATTATTGATTCCGATAGTGTAGGATGTGCATGAACTGTTTGAACTATCGATTCATACGTTCCTTCTAATGCTTTTACTATTCCAAGCTCCGCTATCAGTTCTGTCGCCTCCGAGCCAATAATATGAGCGCCAAGCAGCTCACCATATTTAGCGTCAAAAATTAATTTAACAAATCCATCTCTATCTCCGGCAGCGAATGCCTTTCCACTTGCCATAAACGGGAATTTGCCAATCTTTAATTCGTAACCTGCTTCCTTAGCTTTTGCTTCCGTCATCCCGATACTTGCAATTTGCGGCTGACAGTATGTGCAGCCCGGAATTGAATCATAATCCACCGGAGAGCTATGTAATCCCTTAATATTTTCTACGCATCTTATTCCTTCAGCCGATGCTACATGAGCTAACCAAGGAGGTCCTATCACGTCTCCTATTGCATAAATTCCAGGAACGTTGGTCTCATAAGTTTCTTTATTAACATTAATATGATTTTTAAAAATTTCTACTCCAAGCTCCTCCAAACCGAATCCGGTAATATTACCTGTTACTCCAATAGCACTCAAAGCCTTATCTGCTTTTAATTCGATCTTCTTTCCTTTACTCTCTATCGTTACTATTACATGATCATCCTTTGGTACAACCGATTCCACTTTTGTGGAAGTATGAATAGTTATCCCTTTCTTCTTTAATATCTTTTCTAAAGTTTCCGAAACTTCTTTATCTTCAATCGGCAAAATATTTTCGAGCATCTCTATTACTGTTACTTTCGTTCCGAGTGCGTTATAGAAATATGCAAATTCAATTCCGATAGCACCAGCACCAATTACAATTAATTCTTTTGGTTGGCTTTCGAGCGACATTGCCTCTGTACTTGTAATAATATTTTTTCTATCTACGGGGATATTTGGAAGGATTCTTGGACTTGCGCCTGTTGCAATAATTATTTTATCTGCTTCGATAGTTTCTGTCTCTTTACCTGAATTATCAGTAATACTAATTTTATTTTTATCAACAAATTTTCCGTATCCTCTTATTCTATCAATGCCGTTTTTCTTAATAAGCATTTCTACATTTTTCGTAATACGTCCCGAAATGTCCCGGCTCCTTTTAATCACCTGATTGAAATCGATACTAAGTCCATCGACTTTGATACCGAAATCTTTAGCATGGTTTTTCATCGTATCATAAATCTCGGCATTCTTTAGAAGTGATTTGGTGGGAATGCACCCCCAATTAAGGCATATACCGCCCAAATTATCTTTATCAATTACAACAGTCTTAAAACCTAATTGTCCTGCTCTGATTGCGGCTACATATCCGCCCGGACCGCCTCCGAGAATCGCAATATCATACTTTTTTGTCATAATTCTACCTGATTCCATTTACCATTAATCTGAAATATAGCTATATAGTTAATTAAAAGAAACCTTTACTCCAATTATGAAATACCCCTTAAATATCCCATTATCCTTAATAAATACTATCTAAATCAAGTATAGCTTCAGTGGGGATTTGATGCTTCCTGCATAGATATAAATATTAAATATTATTTAAATAAATCAACAGAGTGATAGTTTTTCCTCGCAGAAATTTTTATCAAATATTATCCAATAACAACAAAGCATCTATTCTTGATTTAGTTCTCTTTTCAAAATTTTTTTCCTCATATTTGCAAATCTTTTCTACCGGACAAATCGAGCATGCCGGTTTAACCGGTTTGCAAATCTCTCTCCCTAATTTAATTAAATTAGTATGAAATTGATGAGCAATTCCTTTCGGAAAATTTTTATTAATTGCCTCGAATGTTTTATCCGGCGAATTGGTTTTTACTAATCCGATTCTATTTAATGTTCGATGTACGTGAGTATCAACTGGACAGATATCTTTCCCGAGCGAGAATAATAGAACACAACTCGCCGTTTTTACTCCCACTCCCGGGAAACAAATTAATTCACTTACTGCATCCTTATCCGCAAGCTCATTAATAAAATCGAGATTAATTTTACCGAACTTTTTATGCAGTTCATTAATAACATTTTTTATCGCTGCGGATTTCTGTTTCCCCAATCCCGCAATTTTTATTACTTCCTCAATCTCCTTTCGTTCCACATTCAAAATCTCTTCCCATTTTTTATATTTTTCTTTTAGATTGATATAGGCTTTATAGGAATTATTGTCGTTTGTATTTTGCGAAAGTATTGTAGCTATAAGCATATCTATTGGCGGGGGCGGATTTAAATTTCTCTTAGGGATATCAAAATGCTGCACTAATAATTTATTAATTATTTTTATCTCTTGATTCAAATCGATGCCTGATAATTTAATAAAGTAAGATATCAAATTTGTTTTAAGTAAGAAACAACATTAATTTTAGGAAACAATTCGGAGGGCACTTTATGTCAACTTTAATGGTTAGTGTATCGGGTATAAGAGGAATAGTCGGAGACGGTTTATATCCCGAAACATTAGTAAAATATACATCAGCGTATTCAGATTTCAGCGGTAAAGGAAAAATAATTCTCGGAAGAGATTCCCGCATCAGCGGCGATATGGTGAAGAATTTAGTAATCGGCACTCTTCAAGCTAAGGGTAACGATGTTATTGATATCGGTATCTGCCCTACTCCATCCGTACTTTTTAATGTCAAAAAATATAAAGCAGCAGGCGGCATTATGCTTTCGGCAAGTCACAATCCAAATCAGTGGAATGCTCTTAAACTCCTTAATCGCTTAGGCGAATTTATGACACCCGATGAAAATAAAAAGATGATCGAAATCTATAATAATGGTACTGGCGATTATAAAGAATGGAATAAATTGGGGAAAGTGAAAGTTGATAATAATGCAATATATGACCATATAGACGCAGTGCTCGCATTTCCATTCCTCGATATAAAAAAAATGAAACGAAGAAAATTCAGAGTGCTTTTAGATTGCGTTAATGGTGCCGGCGGATGGATTATGCCTGAATTATTAAAAAGATTAGGATGCGAAGTAATAGAATTAAATTGCGAAAAGACGGGAATCTTCCCACGCCTTCCCGAACCGATTCCTCAAAACCTTACAAAGACTTTTGCCGCAGTAAGAAAAGCGAAAGCAGATATTGGAATTGTAGTCGATCCCGATGTTGATCGATTGGTGCTTATTACCGAAAAAGGAATTCCATTCGTCGAAGAATACACAATCGCTCAAGCGGTAAAATATATTCTTAATATCAAAAAAGGTAATGTAGTAGTTAATTTATCTACAACCAGAGCAGTAAATGATATAGCCGCAAGTTATAATTGCGAAACTTTCCTTTCGCCTGTCGGAGAGGCAAATGTTGTGAAGAAAATGAAAGAAGTGAAAGCAGTCATCGGCGGTGAAGGAAGCGGCGGAGTAATTTATCCTAAAGCAGTTTTCGGAAGAGACGCTCTCACAGGCACTATTATTACTCTTCAACATCTTCTCGAATTTAGCAAACCAATGTCGGCTCTTAAAAGCTCTATGCCTCAATATTTTATCCAAAAAGATAAGATCGAAACAGGTGCGAAAAATCCGGATTTAGTAATTGATAAACTTATTGATAAATATGGTTCATCGGGGAAGATTAATACCGAAGATGGACTCCGTGTGGATTTTGATGATCATTGGGTGCATTTCCGAAAATCGAATACAGAACCGATAATCCGGTGCATAGTAGAAGCAAAAACAGAATCGAATGCGAAACAATATTTAAATAAATATTTTGAGCAGATAAAGAAGATGTAATTAATTCAGCCGCATTCTTTTGGTAAAGTAGCTGAATAGTGCTTTATCGAAAGGATCGGCGGTGGATATTAAATTATATTCCACCCCGAAGCTTCTACATTCTTTCTTGATCTTATTCGTAAATTCATTGAATGCTTCTATGTATGATTTTTGGATTTGATATGGGAGTGTTGTCATCTCTTCACCAGTCTCCAAATCCTTAAATACTGCATCTCTATCAAAACTAAAATCTTTCTCGGCAGGATCGACAATCTGAAAAACTATTACTTCATTTTTCTTATAATGGAATTTTTTTATTGCAGATATTACTGATTCGGGATCATCAAAAAAATCGGAAATAATTATTACCAATCCCCTCTTTTTTATTTTATCCAAAACCGATTTCAAACATTCAGAAGTATTTGTTGCACCGCTCGGCTTAACGTTTGCAAGTTCGGTAAATAATTTTTTCATATAAATCTTATTCGATTTCGGAGGCAGGTAATTCTGAATTACATCGGAATAAACGACAAGACCCGCTGCATCCTGCTGATTAATGATTATATATAAAAGTGAAGCGGCGAGTGTAATCGCATATTCTAATTTTGTAACCGAACCGGAAGACTTATAATTCATCGATTTGCTTACATCAAGAAAAATATGCGATATTAAATTTGTCTCTTCTTCAAATTGCTTAATAAAATATTTATCTCTCTTTGCGAAAACTTTCCAGTCAATATTTTTTATTGAATCCCCCTGCATATAAGGCCGATGCTCACTGAACTCGGCACTAAATCCATGATATGGACTTTTATGAAGCCCCACCATAAAACCTTCGACTATAAAACGAGCTTTTAGGTCGAGCGTTTTCAGCTTAGATATTACTTCCGGTTCAAGATATTTTCTGTAATCATTTCCTGAGGAAATCATTTTTGTGCTTCAGTAGTATTTTTCTTTAGTATCTCTTCAGGTGTTAAACCAACATTTTCCAATTCCATTTTAGCAGAATTTACCATTTCGCTATTAGGATATTTTTCGATAAAAAGTTTGTAGAGTTTTTTTGCTTCTTCCGGATTATTTAATTCATTACCTTGAAGAAATGCTGCCATAAAAAGTGCATTAGGGGCTTCTGCACTATTCTGATATTCTAAATAAATCTTCTCATAATATGAAAATGCTTTTTTATAACTTGTCTTTTCATCTAATGAATCAACAAGTTTTGAATGATATAATTTTGCAATTTCTAAAAGTGCTTCAGAAGCATCTTTACTTCCCGAATGAACATCGGCAAGTTCATCATAAATTTTTACCGCCTTAGAATAGTTTTTTAGTTCTACTTCTTTTTTTGCTTCGGCTTTATATTCCTCGGCAGGCTTGGAACTGCATGCGGCAATTACAACTGCCATGAAGACTACGATTATTAATTTTAAACTGTATTTCATAACAACTCCCATAATCTTAATTTTTTCTTGCAAAAGATAACATTTAATTACTATTCAAAAAATGTAATTATTTTACCGGTAGTTAAATCGATTTAAATCAATTTGATGTTTGAAAGAATCGCCTTTATTATCGGCAATCTTTCTTCCGATTGATTCAATTTGGAGTGATAGATTAGATTTTATTAAAGATGAATCACGCAATTCGGTTTTCTTTAATTTATTTGGAGTAATGGGAGATTTGTACATTTGTGGAGTAAAGTCTGGAGTAACGACATTCGCCCCTGCTTCTAATCCTTTAATTCTTCCCTGTGTATCTATTTTGCCTAATGACGAGGGTGCAGGAATATGCATATTCTTTAGAACAATTCTCGCCACCGCAATTGTCTTAAGAGTTAAATCGATATCCACTCCTCTCTTGTTTTGATATGGTGTAAATGGAGCGGGAATAAAAGGGCTGAAAATAGCCGAATCAAAATCTATCTCTTTCGATAATAATATATCATTTGCAATATCATCTAAGGTCTGAAATGGGAGACCGATAATATTTCCAGAACCGACCTGGAAACCAAGCCCTTTTAGAAATTTAAGATGATTAATTCTATCGGAAAGATTTTTATTCTTATGATATAGCTCGTAATGTTTTGAGTTGGATGTAGTATATTTTAGGATGTAACGATCGGCACCGGCAATTTTCCATGCTCTATATTCATCATATCGCCTTTCACCAAGACTTAAAGTTATTGCAATATTAGCGGTTTGCTTTATCGAATAGATCAAATATGCTATCATATCGGTATCAAAATAGGAATCTTGACCCGATTGTAAAATAATTGTGTAAATACCAAGATTGGAGATCTGTTTGGATAGATCGATTATCTCTGAAGTTGCCAGCCGATACCTTTTAATCGAAAAATTATCTTCCCTGTTCCGGCAGTAAAGACAATTCTGAGAACAGTAATTTGTAATTTCAATTACCGCCCTTAGATGAACCTCATCACCGCAATAAATTTTCCTTACTTCATCTGCTCTTTTATAAAGATTTTGAACGTCTTCCTCTTTGCTAAGACTCAAAAGTTGAACTATCTCATCATGAGTATATCGTTCCTTATGAAGTAATTCTTCGGTATTCATCTATCTTTATTGATTTTATTATTAATATATTAAGTCTGATTATCTTATTATAATCCTACTAACTCACTTCCTAATTTATCAATAAGCATACCAATAGGAAAATATCGGTTTTAGAGGGGATAATTCATTTAAGGTCTAATTGATTCTTAAAATAGAGAATCAAAAAAGTTATTTATTCTTTTTAATGGGTAAAAATGGGGTTAAATTACCCCACTTTCCATAATTTCTATAGATGAATTTGCGCTATTCAATTTTACCTTTAATCCGAATGGAACTGTAATATTATCTTTTATATGACCATGCTTGAAATTATAAAAAACCGGAATCCCATGATTCTG
>CALDDL010000006.1 GCA_937936675.1 uncultured bacterium | reverse complement strand
ACCGTTCAACATAAAGAAAGTTTAGAAGTAAATAAAATTAGTGAACAGGTAGCTGCTGAAAAAGCAGATTCTACTAAAGAAGAGTATGAATCGATACCGGAAGATAAAATTCAATCGAATATAAAAGAATCAGCAGCTAAAGAAGTAAAAGAGAGTCTATCAGAAAGGGATTATAAAGTAAAAATTGAAGTAAAATCTATGAGTGAATCGAATTCTCCAAAAATCGAAAAGTCAACCAATATACCGGCAAAAGAATTTGAAGTCTTTGAACTATCCGGCATGATGAAATCATTAAAATCTGATACCAATAAAGAGATCAAAACTGAAGAGACAATCAAAATAGAGAAGGAAAGTACTATCTCGAATACAAAAAAAGTATCTGAATCTGAAGCTAAATCCGATACCGGAAGCAAGAATGAGTTTTCAGATAAAAACTTGCAGCAATTTACAAAAAACACAACAATTGATAGAGTTGAAAATCCTAAAGAAAAAATCTTTAGCGAATTGCATAATATGCAAGATAGCATTCGCTTAATAAAGAGTAATGAAATTGTTAAAGAGATGAATAAAATTCTTGCTAGACCTGAAACTCAATCAATGACCTTCCAAGTTACTCCGGATGAATTAGGAAAAATCAAACTTGTTATAGATTTAATTGAGAATCATGTAAGTGCAAAGATTGAAGTGGAATCTGAACAGGTTAGACAAATAGTTCAGAATAATATCGAACAGCTCAAGAGCAGTATCCAATCGTCCGGTGTTCAAGTTTCCAGTTTGAATGTAAGTCTAAATTATAATGAACAGAAGGCAGGCAAAAACGCATTCGGTAAAAAGAAGAATTCGTTGAATGAAAATAATTTTGAAATTGAAGATGCTAAAGAAGACAACTCCCGCAAAAAAATGGGATATAGCACTGTCGAATTTTTAGCATAGGAGAATAAAATGTCAGATGGAATAACAAGCATACTTAATTCAAATAATACGGTAAACGTGTCGAAAAATAAAAGTGAATTAGGGAAAGATGATTTCTTAAAATTGATGATCGAGCAATTGAAGCATCAGGACCCTATGGATCCAATGGATAGCTCTCAATACTCTGCGCAATTAGCGCAATTCAGCTCCCTCGAACAGCTTACTAATTTGAACGATTATATGAAGCAAAGCGTTGATGCAAATTATTTCCTTACCCAATCTATCAATAATACTCTATACGCTAATCTTATCGGTAAAGAAGTGAAAGTAGGTGGAAGTGAATTAACCGTTAATGGGCAAAGCGAGATTAGTATTGGTTATGAACTTCCGGAACATGCAAAATCCGTGGAAATTAAGATTTATAATGAATTCGGAAGATTAGTAAATACAATTAATGCAGATAATTCTAAAGGGGAGAATAAACTTTCTTGGGATTTATCCGATAATAATGGTGTAAAAGTAGCAAATGGAAATTACTCGTTTGCAATCGAAGCAACTGCATTAAATGGAGATAAGATGGTTCCGGCATCAACATACAAATTAGGAAAGATAGACGGTGTTAAATATACCGAGTCCGGTACTATGCTTGTAATTAATGGTGCGCTTTATCAATCGGATTCTATCTTAGAGATATTAAATGCAAAGGGTAGTGGAGGTGAATGATGGCGGAGATTAATGGTGTCTCTGTTCCCTTTATACCGATAGTACATGAGCAAGAGCCCATAGTACGCAGGAATGATCCTGTACGTTCTTCATTTAATGATATATTCAAAGAAGAATTAGAGAAAGTAAAATTCTCTAATCATGCACTCAAGAGATTGGAATCGCGTAATATCCAATTTAATGAAGGCGAAATGACAAGAATACAAAATGCAGTGGATAAAGCTGAATTAAAAGGGGCTAAAGATTCTTTAGTTCTTCTCGATAATACAGCATTGATAGTCAACATCCCGAATAAAACAGTTGTAACGGCTATCGAAGTAAGTAACGCAAACGAAAATGTTTTTACAAATATAGACAGTGTAGTATTCGCTTTTTGAAATAAGATAATTAATTAACAAGAAACAATAAACGAGCGGGACCTTCCAAGGACGCTCGATGATTCAGCCGACCGACTGACGCTGAATCGAACCTAAGGAGGTTTTTTTATGGCACTTCTAACTTCATTATTCGCAGGTGTATCCGGTTTAAAAAATCATCAATCAATGATGGACGTAATCGGCAATAATATTGCTAATGTAAATACTATCGGATTTAAAGGATCGAGAGTAACATTCAGCGA
>CALDDL010000005.1 GCA_937936675.1 uncultured bacterium | reverse complement strand
GTATCTTCTTCGTCTTTTAATTCTCGTGTAATAATCCCCATATTAGTTACTTCCGACATTCTACGCATAAACAATAATACAGCGAGAACCATTCCAACCTGTATCGCTATTGTTAAATCAAAAATTACGGTAAGGAAAAATGTTGTAAGTAAAACTATTATATCGCTCTTAGGACTTGTGAGGAGATTTTTAAATGAACGCCATTCGCTCATATTATATGAAACAACTACAAGAATTGCCGCAAGAGAAGCCATCGGAATTAGATTCGCCAGCTTACCAAAGAAAAGAAGAATAAGTAAAAGTACAATAGAATGAACAATTCCGGCTATCGGAGTTCTACCGCCATTTTTCACGTTTGTTGCTGTTCTAGCTATTGCACCCGTTACCGGTATCCCACCGAATAAAGGTGAAACAATATTTGCTGCCCCTTGAGCCACTAGCTCCATATTGGATCTGTGTCTTCCTCCAATCATACCATCTGAAACTACCGCTGAGAGAAGTGCTTCTATTGCAGCAAGTATTGCGATTGTTGTTGCAGGTGTAATTAAACTCTTTATTAATGCGAAATCAAACTGTGGAAGAGAGGGTGTGGGAATTGTATTAGGTATTTCGCCAAATCTGCTACCTATTGTCTCTACATTCAAATTAAATATCGATACAATTGCAGTAGATAAAATGATTACTATTATAGAGCCGGGAATTTTTCTTGATACTTTATGCCAGAAACCCATTATTAATAAAGATCCGCCGCCGATTATCAATGCCCAATAATTAAAATGAGAAATATTAGAAAAATATACTCCCCACTTTTCTATAAAATCGGCAGGTACTTTTTGAATATTTAATCCAAATAGGTCATTAATCTGTGAAGAGAAAATCACTACCGCAATTCCGCTTGTAAAACCAACTACTACCGGATATGGAATAAATTTTATGATAGAACCAAAGCGAGCAAAACCCATTATCATTAATATAATGCCCGCCATTATTGTAGAGATCATTAATCCATTAATGCCATATTGATTAACGATTCCATATACAATTATAATAAATGCACCGGTGGGTCCGCCTATTTGAACGCGGCTTCCACCTAGAAACGATACTATAAATCCGCCTATAATTGCGGTGATTATTCCTCTATCGGGAGTAACTCCCGATGCTATTCCAAATGCTATTGCTAATGGTAATGCTACTATTCCTACTATGAATCCGGCACTTACATCCTTCAATAAACTTTCTTTTGTTATAGTCTTTAGCGTAGTAAAAAACTTCGGCTTAAGCATAACTGACTATTCTGCTCCTTTTTCCTTTATATCAATCGGAAAACGTTCATCTACATTCGCAGCTTCTAAGGCTAATTCGGCTGCAAGTGTTGTTATCTTTCCTAATTTTTTAAAATTAATTTTTTCTACATCGTCTGTCGGCTGATGATAATCAACTTTCATATCATCAAAAAAGAATACGATCGGGATCCCTTTCTTTGCATAATTATAATGATCACTGCGATAATAAAATTTATTCGGATCATTTGGATCGTTATATTTATAGTCAAGAACCATATTCACTGTTTTCTTATTAACGTCTTCTACTAACTGTGCAAATTTTTTGCTTAATTTATCGGCTCCGATGCAATGAATAGAATCTTCCGATTCTCTTCCGACCATATCCATATTTATATTCGCAATAATATCTTTTACGAATGGAGCATTGGAAGTAAGATAACCCGAGCCGAGCAATCCTTTCTCTTCGCCTGTATGAAATGCAATTACTATCGAACGGTCATTATCTTTTTTTAAGGAAAGGACTCTTCCTGCTTCAAGAATACTTACAGTGCCCGATCCGTCATCATCAGCACCATTATTTACAATACCTTCGCTATCTGTTCCAATATGATCGTAATGTGCACTTAAGACTACAAATTCATTAGCAAGTTTTTTATCGTTACCTTTAATAACACCGATTACATTCTCTGCTTTTTTTATTTTTGAATAAAGTTCAAGTTTATAATCTAATTTTTTATCGAGTTCAAATGAAGCCGGAGTCCTTCCGTTCTTTTTATATTCCATTAATTGATCGAGAGTTAATTCCTCGTTCTCTAATAAAGTTTCGGTAGCTGCTTTGCTCAGAGCTATTATAGGAATTGTTTTGGAATGCGCCTTTTCCTTATTATAAATGGACACGCTTTCGGACATTGTAAATTTCTTAAACATATTCCAGTAGGCGTAATATTCCGGGTTAGAGATAATTATTACGCCTAATGCTCCTTTTGATGCTGCATTTTCTGCTTTGTAATCGGATTCCGAATATCTTGTTTTTTTATTTCCTTCAAAAAATGCTTCATCTTTATTATCCGGTTCATCCATAAGTAAAATGACTGTTTTTCCTTTTACATCAATATCTTTATAATCATCATATTTATATTCGGGAGCTGTGATGCCATAGCCGGCAAAAATTATTTTTGTGTTTTGATTTAAAAATGATGAATCGGGATATGAACGTGAAAATCTTCCGAAATCTTCTGCCGGTAGTAATTCTTTTATTACTGTCCCCTTGTTATCGGTAAGCATTAATTTTGAAGTTGATTCAAATTTTTCTACCGAGACATCAAATTTTTGAAAATATGAACCATCATCTCCGAAAGGTTCAATGCCATATTTTTTTAATGTGGTGGCAAGATAGAGAGCGGATACTTTTTCCGCATTTGATGCAGTCTCTCTCCCCTCTAATTCATCAGAAGCCAAAAATTCAAGAGACGCTTTCAAGTTTTCTTCATTTACTTTTTTATCTATAATAGCTTGTGGAATTACTTTTATTGCAGAAACCAATAGAAGAACTAATAGCAGCTTTTTCATATTACACCTAATTTAAAAATAAATTAGGTGTAAATTTATATAAAAGGTGTGATATATATAGTAAAGATTTTTTTATTTATAAAAATATTCAGTTGAAGAACCGATCCCAAAATGATTTTCGAGATTGAGATTTTCTCTCTCGCCAGAACTTAGTGTATTTATCTTGTGATATAAAGCCTATCGGTCCTTCGTAGATTCCGCCTCCTTGCATACCGTCATATACTCTTACTGCTAAAACATTTTCTTGATCAAACATTAAGTCTCCCTCTTTTAAATAATATCCTCTAAATTGGCTATAAGATTGACGCATATTATCTTTGCTTCCGGTCGAACCGATTAATTTTCCGTTTAAATAAGCCTCATCCACATCATCAATTTTTCCAAGAACCAAAACTAAATTTTTGTTCTTCAAATTAGCAGGTGGATAAAATTTAATTCTATACCATCCATATCCATCATAATCTTTATATCCGGAATCCTCCCAATACATAGGGACCATAATGTCCTCCCAAAAAGAATCATTATATGAGAGATCTTTCCATTGAAGATTATCACTGGAACTAAATTTCCAAATATTCGGTAAAGAATAATCCAAATCCATTCCGTTAAAATTTTCTAATATTCCGATATTACCTTCGAGAATACCGCCATCGAGCTCTGCATCATAAATTCTTACAGCTATACTGTTTTCTCCATTGTAATTAATTAATTCAGATGGGATTTTATATACCCTCCAAGCGTAATATGCGGTTTGATATATTGGCGGAAATTTTCCCGTGAATCCAATTTTAATTCCATTAAAATATGCTTCATCAACGTCATCTATTCTGCCAAGTGATAAATAAATGTCTCTGCCTTTTAGATTGCTTTTTATTTCAACTTTTTTTCTGTACCAAGCGTAACCATTATAGCCATTGAAACCTTCGTTCTCCCAAGCATTAGGAACTTTAATACGTTCCCAATCGAAATCATTCAAATCCGATTTCGCCCAGTCGGGACTATCACCTATGGAAAATTTCCATTCCCCTTTTAGATTAATCAAGCGGCGCATCTCATTTTGATTTTGTCCATTTATATTGCCCGCAAATACCGTAAGGAAAAAGATTACCGCCGAGATTGACAAATATTTTATCTTAATTTTCATTTTTATTCTTGATTAAATAATTAAGCAAAACATAACTATTTTTTTACTTCAAATTAATAACCGTATTGTAAAAAATTTTAAATCTTTGTAACGGTTTATAATGCTATAAAAATCTAATATGTCAAATTGTTTCATGAAATTAATTTTATAATTCGGGATACGCAGTTAAACATAATTTCATTATTTTGAAACCGAAGCATAATTAGTACTTTTGTTATTATTATACTCATCTATAATAGCATTCGCCATTCTCTTGACGTAATTATCATTTTCTTTATTTGCTAATTTATAAACGGCATCAATTCCTTCTTCATTACCGATCATATATAAAGAGAGTGCGATCAAAACTTTTAATTTGGCATTATCGGTTTTATTAAGTTCTGCAATCAATGCATCAGTTGCTTCATCAATTCTGTATTTGCCGGCAAAATAGATGCAGTTTCTTTTTAGACCCATATTTTCCGACTTAATTCCAACAACCAAAGAAGCAATGGCGTTTTTCTTTATGCCGCCTGTAAAATCTGTATTTGCATAAGTAAAATTAACTAATACTAAAAGAGCAACTAAACTAAGAACTAACTTTTTCATTACAACCCCCTTAAAAATGATAAATATTTTTTGTTTTCAATACTTTAGACTAATGGGTTCCGAGGTAAGTTGTCATATCGAAGTAAGTGATTGTAAAAAAATGTCATAAAAAGCTCTTTAGCTTTTCAGGTGTAATTTGGCTATTTTTGACACCTGAAAAAGAGGAATTAATGGAATTTATAGAAAAATTAAGAGGACTTAAAAACAAATTCGAGAAGATAACCGAGCAGTTATCCGATCCTGCTGTTTTATCCGATCAATCAAGAATTGTTAGTCTTAGCCGCGAAAGAAGCGAATTGATTGAAATAGTTGCCGCATGTGATGAATATGAAAAATTAATCAATAACATTAAAGGCAATGAAGAAATTTTAGAATCAACCGATGATAAAGAATTTCATGAAATAGCCGAAAGCGAACTCGAAGAGCTTAAAGAAAAAAAGAATGCTATGGAGGAGAAGATTAAGTTTCTTCTGATTCCGAAAGACCCGGATGACGATAAAGATGTTATTATGGAAATTCGTGCTGGCACCGGAGGAGATGAAGCCGGTCTTTTTGCCGCCGATCTTTATAGAATGTATTCACGACATGCAGAAGTCAAAGGTTGGAAAAAAGAAATTATCGATATAAACGATACCGGAGTAGGCGGACTCAAAGAAGTTGTTATGAGCCTTACCGGTCAGGGTGTATATGCCGATCTAAAATATGAAAGCGGAGTTCATCGAGTTCAAAGAGTTCCGGCGACTGAGGCAAACGGTAGAATTCATACATCTGCGGCAAGCGTCGTAGTAATGCCGGAGGTAGAAGAAGTGGCAGTGGATATTAATCCCGCTGATCTTAGAATTGATGTATATCGAAGCGGTGGTGCAGGCGGGCAGAACGTTAATAAAGTGGAAACTGCTATTCGTATCACTCATATACCTACTGGTATGGTTGTTCAGTGCCAAGATGAACGTTCTCAATTAAAGAACCGGCAGAAGGCTATGAAAGTTCTAGTCTCTCGATTATATGACTTGAAACAGAGAGAACAAAACAGCGAAATTGCAGCCGTAAGAAAATTAATGGTTAAGAGTGGCGATAGAAGCGATAAAATCAGAACTTATAATTTTCCTCAGAATAGAGTTACTGATCATAGAATTGGATTAACCCTTTATAATCTTACTAATATTATGGAAGGTGATATCTCTGAATTAATTGAACAACTAAAAACCGCTGATCGATTAGAAAAACTTAATCAAGAAAATATTTTATAATTTTTTCTGCTCTATATGTTTATTTATATCGATTAATTCGGGACGATTGCGAAATAGAGAAATTACTTCCTCGGTTGTAAATATTTTGCCTTCATTATAAAGAGAATCATAAATCTCTTTTATTAATTGATAATCCTCGGGCGTATCTAAAGTCCAACGAAAAAACGATTGATCAGTTTTATTCGCAAAATTATATACATTGAAAAGATCACGATTAGTATATATATAGGGAGTTACATGCTCCCTTTCCCATTTCTGTTCGGCTTTTAAAAAGCTTTTTTTAAGAGAGTCAAAAGTAAATAACTCTACATCTAGCCCGCGTGGGAAACTTCTCATAAGCGTATTACTTACATAATCGTAATTGTTATTCTCCAAATATATATTGATAATTTCATCTATCACAATCGGGTCGATTAAAGGACAATCGGAAGTGATACGAATAATTATATCCGCTTTATATTGAAGTGCTGATTCATAATATCGCGAGAGTACGTCTTCGGAACTGCCTCTATAATAATCAATCTTATTTTCTCTAAGATATTCTATCAACGGTTCATCGCTATCTAAATCAGTTGTAGCAATAACAATATTATCGACTAACTTTGTCTTTTTAATTCTCTCCAAAACATGATATAAAACTGGCTTACCCGAAAGGTCTTTCAATACTTTTGAAGGTAATCGAGTAGAGCCGAGACGCGCTTGAACGATTACAACCTTATTCATTTACTAATTCCCAATTTAAACGAGTACCTTTTTCTATATTGCATTTTGCTCTCTTACCTAAAATTTCTTTTAGATGCCGAGGATGCATTCCGAATCCGGGACGAATCGATTTAATATTTTCTTCGGTAAATACCTCTCCTTCTTTAATATCTTTAACGACATAAAGTGAACGGGAAAACGCCCTGCTTGATTTTGTTTTTTCGCTTAATTCATAGCGAACACTTCCTAATGCTTTCTCGGTATCACGAACCGAATTTACCATTAGCTTAAATTCATCGGGTGTAAGAGAAAATGATGCATCGGGTCCGCCAATCGATTTATCTAATATAAAATGCTTTTCTATAATTACGGCTCCGAGTGCGACAGCCGCAGCAGATATAGTATATCCGAGTGTGTGATCGGAAAGACCAATCTCAACATTAAAACGATTTTTCATATCCGGAATAGTTTTTAGATTTATCTCTTCCATCGGTGCAGGATATGATGAAGTACATTTTAAAAGTGCTATATCATTATTGCCACTTATGCGACACACTTTTAATGCTTCTTCAATATCGCTCATCTCCGCAATGCCGGTAGAAATAATTATAGGTTTTCCTTTCGATGCAGCATATTCAATCAATGGAATATCGGTAATTTCAAACGAAGCGATTTTATATGCAGGGACATTCATCTTTTCGAGAAAATCGACTGCACTTTTATCGAACGGAGAGGAGAAGCATTCAAGTCCGAGATCATCAGCTGCCTTCTTTATCATCGGCTGCCATTCCCATGGTGTATATGCTTCTTGATATAATTTATAGAGAGTAATTCCATCCCAGATTGTTCCATGATGAATTTTGAAATCATCTTTGTTTGAATCAATCGTAAGTGTATCGGCGGTATAAGTCTGGAGTTTAACTGCATCGGCACCGGCATCTTTCATTGCTTTTAATGAATTCAAAGCGATTTCTATATCACCGCCATGATTAGCTGAAAGCTCGGCGATTATAAAAACCGGCTTCCCTTCACCTATTTCATTTTTCCCAATTCTAAAACTCATATATATACTTTAGATATTCATTCTCGTTAATAATTTCTTTGCCCGATAATTGATAGCCCGCTTTTTCAAACGATTTTATCGAAGATATATTTTCTTCTTTAATATATGCAATAATATTCTCCGTTTTTGAGTGAAGCTCCTTTAATATCGCCGTTGACTTAATCAACATTTTTGAAGCGTAACCTTTTCCTCGATGATCCGGCGAAATACTTATCCCTACAATCGCTTTATTATTTTCAATATCATACTTAATCTGTCCTGCTATATTATCATCTTTATCACAAGCCAATAAAAAAAGATAGTTTTTATCTTTAAGACGTGTATTAAACCATTCTTGATGATACTCCCATTTAATCGGCTCAGGATTAATCGAATTGGCTCTTACTATCTCTTCATTAGAAAGTTCATAAATATTTTTAGAATCTTCTTTTGTAGCTTTTCTAAAATATAGCCCTTCTTTTTCAAGATATTTTTCTTTCAATCGTGAGGTGATTCTCTCTACTCCTTGTCCATCAACATTTCGCATTCCCGAACAGCTTAATAATATTCTTAAATCTATATCGGATAATATTTGAATTTCTTTCTTAATCGATTTTAATAAATCTTTATCATCAAAATGAAAGGCATTCGTAAGGAAACTATTTTTAATCCACCCTTTAATATTATTGATCTGATTATCGGCAACAATCACTGCGATAGTTGGAGTGCCGGTTGCGGCAAGTTCATAAAGCGTCTGCCCTGCTGCCGATATTGATAAATCACTCTTTTTCATTAGAGATCTCATTTTAGCTGCAGAGACTGCCGAATAGATTTCTGTTTGGTTATCTTTAAGTTTTTCAAGAGTTTTCAGATTCGTTGCACCGCTTCCTGCCACTATCGTCTTTTTAATATTCGGAAATTCTTTTTGAAGCATCTTTAATATTTTCGGAGTGAGATTTCTTATATCCTGCCCGCCGAATGTAATAAGTATATTTTTAATCTCTTTCTTAATTTTTCTATCGCTAGCCGGGCGAAACTCTTTTCTCAGTGGAATATATTTAGTACCTAGTAAATATTCTTTCCTCCCTTTCTCGGAATTTTGTTCTTTCCTTGGATATTGAAAATGTTCACTTCCGATAGTTCCATTTATAATTATTCCGGCAGGATAAACGATTCTTTTATTATCGTCTATATAAACCGGTATTGAAACTTTTTTCATTACTGCTTTATAAAATTTTTCATTTGCAAGATATGAATCGATTATAGCTATATCATACCCGCTTAATAAATCGAGAATGGATTCTGGATTTGCCAACCAATTAATAATTTTATAATTAGATTTATTAAGAAGTGCTTCGGCACCCTTATCCCCATTGATTAAAAGCAGAGGATCGAAAATTGATTTATTAAGTCCCTCATATAACGATTGGCAGCGTGTTATATGTCCATAACCCGTTTGCTTAAATCCTTCCGTTATTATTGCTGTTTTTATCATTTAATTATTTCAAGAATTTGTTCGGATATGTATGTAAGATCGTTATCATCTAATGATGGATAAATTGGAATCGAGATTTCTTCTTTATAAAATTTTTCTGCTATCGGAAAATCACCTTCAATAAATCCAAATCGATCACGAAAATAGGGCTGCAAATGAAGTGGTATATAATGCACCTGACAATATATATTCTTCTCTCTTAATTCTAAAAATATTTCTTCTTTACTTTTCTTAACAATATCAAAATTTATTCTAAGCGGATATAAGTGATAGGCGTGCTTTACGTTTTCAGCGACTTTAGGAATTATAAATCTTTCATCAGTACCAAATACTTTATCGTAATATTCCGCCACCTCTCTTCTTCTATTTATGAATCTGTTTAATTTTCTTAATTGACTGATACCGAGAGCCGATTGCATATCGGTAAGCCGATAATTAAATCCCGGTAGAGGCATTTCATAATACCACGGACCATCGTTTTTCTCTAATATTGTTTCGTCCTTTATAATTCCATGTGTACGGAACGTTCTTATCTTGGTTGCAAGCGCACTATCATTGGTTAATACCGCACCACCTTCCCCCGTTGTAATGTGCTTAACGGGATGAAAACTTAAATTAACGGCATCAGCATATTTTATCCCATATTTCAGATCTTCATTATATTCGGCACCAAGCGCATGACAAAAATCGTTTATTAATTTAAAACCAAACTCATTTGAGAGCTCTTTTAATTTTTCCCAATTGCACGGATGCCCTGCATAATCAACAGCCACGACCGCAGATACCTTAATATTAAGTTCTCTGTAATACTTTAATTTGTCTTCTAATTTATTTACGTCAATTGTATAAGAGGTTTGATCTATATCCACGAAATCAACCGAAGCACCGCAATATATCGCGCAATTAGCACTTGCAAGAAAGGTAATAGGAGTAGTTATAACTAGATCATCTTTTCCCCAACCAAGTGCCATTCCGATTAAATGAAGTCCTGCCGTACCATTCGATACTGCAATACAATTATCCGAACCGAATGTTCTATTTAATAGTTCTTCAAACTCTTCTACCTTTGGACCTTGAGTGAGCCAATCAGATCTAAGTACATCGATGACGGCTTTAATATCATCTTCTTCGATTGTCTGTCTGCCATAAGAATATATTTTATTCAACATGTTCATCTATCAATTTTTTAATATCATCAACGCTTAAGAAATCTTTATTTGTACCTGAATTATATTTGAACCCCGGATCACAGAATTTACCCTCTTTGCCATTGCTCTCTTTTCTGAATTTTTCGGTATCCCAAAGTTTTAAATTTTCAGCTAATCCAAGCTGAGCCGATGGGAGTATTACATAATAATTTTCAAACTCGATTGTATTCATTGCATCTGCTTCCGTAATCATCTCTTCATGAACTTTTTCGCCGGGACGAATACCAACTATCTCAATGCGGCATTCGGGTGCTACTGCCTTAGCCACATCAACAATATTATAAGATGGTATCTTAGGAACGAATAATTCACCGCCCCACATTAGATCAAATGAATTTAGTACGAAATCAACACCTTCTTGAAGTGTAATATTAAAGCGCGTCATTCTTTCGTCCGTAATCGGAAGGATACCATCTTTTCGTTTCATTTGGAAAAAAGGAATTACAGAGCCACGGCTCCCCATTACGTTACCATAACGAACAACCGAAAACTTGATATCCTTTGTACCGCGGTAATTATTAGCAGCTATAAAAAGTTTATCTGAAGTGAGTTTAGTTGCACCATATAAATTAATCGGAGCAGCAGCTTTATCGGTAGAAAGTGCAATTACTTTCTTCACTCCCGATTCAAAACAAGCATCAATTACATTCTGTCCACCCATGATATTCGTTTTAACCGCTTCGAAAGGATTATATTCCGCTGCGGGCACTTGCTTTAATGCCGCCGCATGAACTACAATGTCCACTCCTTCCATTGCTCTGATGAGTCTTTCCTTATCTCGAACATCACCGATAAAATAACGCATCAATACACCCGGCTTGCTATACTCCGGGTTATTCTGCATCTCGAATTGCTTAAGCTCGTCTCGGCTATATATAATAATTTTTTTCGGTGTGTATTTCTTTAGAACAGTAGAAATAAATTTTTTACCAAATGAACCTGTTCCGCCTGTTATTAATATTGTCTTATTATTCATAATCTCTTACTTAATTTTAATTTTTGGAAAAGCATCTATATAACTTCTGAAGCTTGCATTAAATATTTTTGCATTCAATTCCTCCGCATAATCTTTAATAATAAAATACCCTTTGAATGCTAAATGTAATTTACGAAATATATCATGTATCCTGTATTCTTCACCATCTAATTTATACATCGGCATAGTAACCTTACCGGCATCGTAAAAATGCTCATGATTAACAGTTGTCTTATTTGTCTCATCTACATTTATCTCTTCATGCCAAGAGTGATCTGCACCGACTAAAAATATTTCCTTGAATCCCATATTTAGAGAAAGAAATATCGAAGGAACTAATACATTATGAGGTCGAGGCATACCAAGATTTTTTTTGAATAGAAATTGAATTAAAGATGTAAATCCTTCGACTGGTGTTGTATTATAATAGACAACTTTAATTTTTGTTTGTTCATTTACAAATCCAATAAAGTGTTCTGATTTTGAGGCTGCAGCAGGTACAAATAAGGTCATATCCCAATCGGTTTTTTCTTTTAGATTCCGAAAAACTCGCCACCGCATCTCTTCCCACATCTCCGTTACAACATCTCTAAAAAATTCAGGTGCGTTTAGTATATAATATTCGGGCTTGATCTCCGTATAAGAATCGGAATTACAAAACATATTCACTGCCATTCTTTTCTTATCAGAGGATGTAAGAAAATCAATATTATCATTTAAAGTATTCTTTAATGAAGGTCCATTCCCAAGTATTACAATACTTCCTTCCTCCTCCGGTAATGTGATATCGAACTTAGATAATATCATTACTCTTATAAGAGAAACAAGTGAATCTAAAAAATTCTGAAATATTTGAGCGGCTTTATCCATTAAATTTTTGA
>CALDDL010000004.1 GCA_937936675.1 uncultured bacterium | reverse complement strand
AATTGGTATGTAGCAGGTGGATTCCTTAATTATCTCGCTAATTATCGAGACGGGAAAAAAGCAAGTATAGCATCTTTGATAAAATTAGGTGGGGAATTCACCAATGTCTCTTATTATCGCACTTTACTTAATGATTATATTAAAAGCAACTTAGGCGGAAATGGAATAGGCGAAGATTTTCTTGACTATGTTCAGTATTTGTATGAAAGAAAAAATAATAATTTCAATCTTACCTGGGGCTCGTCATTTAATCCGGATGCAAGAACAAATATCGATGGTACACTTTCGGTTGCATCACCAAAGAAAACAATTTCTGAATCTATGCCGCATCTTTCGGCTCGTATCATAAAACTGCGTAATAACGATTCTGACGCTAAAGAAGTATTAATTGATTTAAAAACTCTCCCTTCTGATATAAAAATATTTTTATATAAATACCAAAATCAGAAAATGGTTATTGAGTCTATCCCAAAAGAAGGAGATAAACTAAAAACTGAACTTCTTAAAAAGAATTTCAAAGATATTCTCCTTGTTAATACATCTTCAGATAATAGCAAATCTATTGAAATAGAAATAGCTTTTAATACTCTTACCATAGAGCCCGAAAAGATCGAGAATGGTAAACAAAATCAAAATTATACTTTCAAAGCAGTTTATGCCGGTAATCTTCCCGATGGTGCAAAATATTACTGGACAGTTTCTGATACTTCGAAAGTATTTGAATATACAACGGATTCATTTAATTATTCGTTCAGAAAACCGGGGGCATATAAAGTAAAAATAGAATTAAAAGATAAAAACATTTCTTCGATTGCATCTGCAGAATGTGGAGTTACAATAAGTGCAATTGATTTACTTCATAAAGCACCATTAGTTCAATTCAAACTAAGCGGTTATATGGATGTGAAAGTTGACGGAAGCAATATGAATAATTATTTCGAATTTGCTATTGATAATAATAAAGAAGGATTGCTCGGAACTTGGTCAGGAAATACTTTCTCTGCAAAAGCAAAAATTGGCGGCACTGCTTCTGAGCTTTATGAATATTCTGTTGACTACTCCGTTACATTGGCTGATGATGGGATTAATATAAAGTCTTATAGTGCAACCTACAAAAAGTTGAAATGGGAGATGTGGGATAATCAAAGATATCTATCGCAAGTAATTGAAGGGAATTACTCCGGCAATAACCTTCACTATATAGGTAGCACTTCAAAAGCAATAGCTTTTGGGGATAGCGGTACTAATTTACAAAAGAATTTAACTTCGGCTTCTTATTCGGAAAAAAATTATGATTCAAGTGGTAAAGAGGTTTATTCGGTTATTTTAGATAAGCCGGACTGGAGTTCAAGTTATATTCTTCCTACTATGATCGTAGGTTTTATAGTCTATCCTTAATGGTAGGATACTTAATGGATATTTTTGTATTTTTATTCATCAAAACAAATTAAAAATTAAAATTAATGAGATGATGAAAAAACTATTATTGTTCTTTATTTTGACTTATTGTAGCGCAATTTATTCACAAGTGAATTTTACTTCCTCTAATCTTCCGATTGTAATTATTGATACGCAAGGAAAAACGATTGTAGATGAGCCGAAAGTATTAGTCAAAATGGGTATTATAGATAATGGACCCGGGAAAATTAATAACATTACCGATAGCTTAAATGGATACAATGGATGGATAGGAATTGAAATTAGAGGAAGCAGTTCGCAAATGTTTCCTAAAAAACAATATGGATTTGAAACCGCTGATTCTTTAGGAGAAGATTTAGATGTTTCACTTCTTGGATTCCCAAAAGAAAGCGATTGGATTCTTTCTGCGCCTTATACCGATAAAACTATGTTCCGAAATGTCTTAGCCTATCAATTAGCAGCCGATATGGGAAGATATGCCTCTAGGACTAAGTTCTGTGAATTAGTAATTAATGGTCAATATATGGGTGCATATATTCTAATGGAAAAAATTAAACGTGATAAAAATCGCGTTAATATAAAAAAATTAGAACCAAAGGATTCTACAGGAGTAGCTCTTACCGGCGGATACATAATAAAGTTAGATAAACTCACGGGTTCAGATACAGAAGGGTGGTTCTCAAAATTTCCTCCTCTTGATGGAGTAAATAGGAAAGTCTATTTCCAATATGATACTCCTAAGCTAAAGGATTTGGTGCCCCAACAGGAAACTTATATTCAGAAATATATTTTCGATTTCGAGAATAACTTAAATACTGCATTATATAATGATCCCGTTAGAGGTTATTACCATAATCTAAATATCGATTCATTTGTTGATCTTTTTATAGCAAATGAAATTTCTAAGAATGTTGATGGTTACCGACTTTCTACTTTTCTTTACAAAGATCGCGACAGCGAAGATGGAAGATTAACTTTCGGACCTATATGGGATTATGATTTAGGTTTTGGAAATGTTAATTACGATGATTCTTATACGACCGAAGGTTGGAAAATTCTTACAAAAAATTATAGCGAATGGTTAACTCCATTTTGGTTTAGAAAAATATTTTTAGACCCTGTTTTCCAAAACCGTTTAGCTAAAAGATGGAATGATTTAAAAGGAACCACTCTTAACGCTAATTATTTTGATAGAAAAATTGATTCGCTCGTTTCCGTAACTGATGAAGCACGAATCCGTAATTTTGAAAAGTGGAAAATCATTGGTGAGTATGTTTGGCCTAATAATTATATAGGAGCTACATATCAAGATGAAATTACATATCTAAAAAATTGGATAAGAAATAGAATAACTTGGATCGATAAACAAATACTTAATTCTTATACTTATATCGATTGGAAGGATTATAAAACCGAAACTTTCAAATATGATGAATTAGTGAAAGGCAATTCGGCAAAATTACCTTTATCCGATTTCTATAATTCGATACAAAATTCTGATTCCTTGAAATTTGTATCTGATTCGCCTGAACTTTCATTTAAGATTCTTTCTGATTCAGTGGAAATAAAGATTTCAAAACCCGGCAAATATAAATTTGCAGGTTCCGGATATCATTTCAATACAAAAACTTCTGTTTCGCCCATTTACTATATTGAGAGTACGATAGTTGGTATAGAGGACGAAGAACAATTACCAACTAAATTTGCATTAGAGCAGAATTATCCTAATCCATTCAATCCGACTACTACTATTAGCTATTCATTGCCAAAGCAGGCTTATATAAATCTCACTGTATATAATATTCTCGGAAAAGAAGTAATGAATTTAGTGGATGAAACAAAGGATGCAGGTGAGTATAAAGTAAAGTTCGATGCTTCGGGACTTTCTAGCGGAATTTATTTTTATACTCTTAATGCCGGTGAAATTACAATTACGAAAAAAATGATTTTAGTAAAGTAGCTAAAGAAAAAGAAACAGCCTTTTTCATTCTAACGGAAAAAGGCTGTATTCGGAGTGATTGCTTCGTAAGATTAGAGCCCCCTATTAGCTCTTTCTACTCCCCCCAAAATTTCTACTTCAAATATCATTAACTAATACAATAAAATGAATTCGATTTATTCAAAAGGTAAATACTCTTTTTAATTGGTTAATAGAATTGATATACTATTATTCCATTCTCCCTTTAAGCAAAGCGGCATATCTTCTGCTCATGGTCTCCGGTTTTTCAAATTCTTTTAAATAAACTTGATAGGCGTAATTAAACCATTCTTCAATCCGATCCAAATATTCCAAATTAATAATAGTATTTCTATGAATGCGTACAAATTTATTTTCCGGCAACCTTTCTTCCCATTCCTTCATCGATTTCAAAACTAATCCCCGCCCCTTACCTCTTGTATGGAGTTCAGAATAATTGCCGGCAGAATTAATCTTGATTATAGAATTAATCTTGATAAACTGATATGAATTATTAATAAGAAGAAATATTGTATCGGAATATTCCAAAGGTTTGAATTTCTTATCAATGTGATTATTTTCGCCATTTTTTAATTTATTTATTGCAATTGCCAATCGATCTTTATTAACGGGCTTTAATAAATAGTCCTGTGCATTTACTTCGAAAGCTCTTATAGCAAATTGTTCATAAGCAGTAACAAAAATTATTTTCTTATCGGTTTTAATTTTGCTAAGTAAATCGAATCCAGTTTCTCCTGGCATCTGAATATCAAGAAAGATAAGATCAGGTTCTTCATCCTCAATTAAGCTAATACCCTTCTCTGTATCGTCTGCCTCACCGAGAATTTCGATTTCTGGAAAATCTTTTAAGAGAGACTTTAAATCTTCTCTCGCCAATTTTTCATCATCGATAATAACCGTTTTAATACTATTCATAATTAATCCCCCCGAATTATTATTCTTATTTTGATTTTATTTTCTTCTTTGATAATATCGAACGAATGTCGATCTGGATAGTAAAATTCTAATCGACTTATAATATTATTTATTCCTGTACCAGTACCCGATTTAGATGAAGAATCAAATTCAATCCAATCACCGTTATTTTCTACTTCGATAAATAGATTTCCTGCCTGCAATTTCGTTGTTATATTTATATATAATGGATTATTGCTCTGCTTCATTCCATACTTGATAGCATTTTCTATCAATGGATGAATTATAAACCCGGGGATTTTAAATGTATATGATTTTTCGTCTATATTAAATACAAAATTAATCTTATCGTCGAATCGAACTTTTTCAATTTCCGCATAATTTTTAATAGCAGTTATTTCTTCTATTAATTCTACAGTATTATTATCTCTTCCTAATAAAGTATAGCGATAAAAATCCGATAACCTCCCCACCATATCCTCTGCTTTAGTTGAGTCAATACGAATTAGTGCTCTAAGCGAACTAAAAGAATTAAAAAGGAAGTGTGGATTAACTTGGTATTGCAACATTTTTAAATGGGCAGTCTTAGCAAGTAATTCGGATTTTTGTGCTCTTTCTCTTTCATAAATTAAATCCAGCCAAAACTTAATGCCGAAATAAAGCAGACTCCATGTTGTCATTAATGGATAAAATCGAGTTAGCTGACGTGTAAAATATGTTATATTATAAACTGCTTTTAATATAATTTTAGCTTCACTAAATGCGAAAAGTAGATATATAAAATGTGCAATAAAATATAAAAGTATAGAAGCAAGTAACGATACAATAAGTATATATAATAAAAATTGTATTAAATTCTTTTTTTTATACGGATAATATTTATATACTTTCCTTACATAAGTAGTTATAAAATAACCCGAAGACCATTGAAGTGCATTTGAGATAAAAGCCTTTGCACTGAGAAGAGTAATCTCAGGACTGACGATAAAGGAATCTATTAATATTAATGATATCCAACCAACAGCATTAACCGCTTTGAATGAAGGATGATTTGGATACGACATTTTTGAATTATAATAGTCCGAAATTTTTTGCAGTTTCATTTGTATTGCGTTCCCCCCTAAAAGTTCGCAATTAAATCCATAGTCCTATCAATTAGAAACAAATTCGTGTAGTCGGTATTTTAGACGTACGAATGGTAAAAAAGTGTTCCGTTCGATATATGAATTTTAGGGTAAAAATTTTTACACCAACCTTTTTCAAAACTTCAGCGTCTAAAAGAGAAACAAAACTTTTTTGGGGAACAGTCATGAATTGTCTAATATCAAAAAAACATATCTTCTATTTTATTCTTTTTACCGGAATAATTGCTAATGGCTACTACTATTTCATTATCAATTCTAAAAATATTTTCTTCGGCAGCAATACAATAATAATTATGGGATTAATTTCAATATGGTGCATAATTTTTGCCATTGTTTCATTAATACATTTATTATTTATTCGCTCTAAGAAAAAAATTGCGATGGATAAAAAAAATCAAAACCGTTCGGATAATTAATCAACCGTTTATAAAAGCACGATTTTATTTTTCTATTGAATTAAATAGGTTGCACGTTCTATAAACCAAAATAATATTTAATAACAATTCACCGGGGGGATGAATGACTATAGATACCTGTCTCAAATAAGTAACTATTTAAACTAACTTAAACAAATGAGGTTAATATGGTAACGAAAAATTTACCTAAGAGAAATCTATATCCGGTTCTCACTTTATTTCTGATAGTATTAATAGCGTTCCAGAATGATACTATCGCACAGACAAAACATGGCACAATTAAAGGCACGGTAAAAGATCAAACTACCGGAGAGGCATTAATTGGTGCAAATGTTTTTATCAAAGCACTTAATACCGGTGCTGCAACAGATATTGAAGGAAAGTTCGAAATAACGAATATTCCGGAAGGTACTTATTTAGTAAATGCAAGATTCGTTAGCTACAAAGATCAAGCTTTGGATGTAATCGTGAAAGGGGGGATTACATCTACTGTTAATTTTAGCCTTGCATCTTCGCCTGTTCAAATGAATGAAGTAGTTGTTACAGGTCAAGGTATAGCTACCGAAAGAAGAAAGTTAACTTCTAGTGTATCTACTATCAATACCGACAATATCAAAGCTGCACCGGTAGAATCTTTAGATCAATTACTCCAAGGAAGAGTAACAGGATTAAATTCATTTAGTTCATCCGGTATGCCCGGTACAGCAGGAAGAGTATCGGCACGCGGACTTAAGAGTGTTCTTACAAGTTCCACCCCGGTAGTATATGTGGATAACGTAAGAGTGGATAATCAAGATGCTTTCCGTCTTGCATTAGATACAGGTGGAGCAGAGTCTTCTGCCTTGGCTGATCTTGTGATCGGAGAAATCGATCGAATCGAAGTTATTAAAGGCGGCGCGGCTTCCACTCTATTCGGTTCAGAAGCCGCCAATGGAGTGATCCAAATCTTCACTAAAAAAGGTATGCCCGGAAAAACTCAATGGTCGATTAATACGACATCCGGCTTCGATGCTCCGAACGAAAAATTCGTAACCGAACAATATATTAAGGATAAAGTCCTAAAAACTGGTTACTATCAAAGTTATTCGTTTAATGCTTCCGGCGGAGAAAAGAATTTCACTTTCAATGTCGGTGGTAAAACATATATGTCCGATGGCGTTCTATTGGACAATATGATGCGTTCAAAATCATATAATTTTAATGGTGGTTTCAGAGCTTTATTATCAGATATCTCTACACTAGAATTTTCCTCAAGTTACACCAAATCTCAATTTAGAAGAGCAACTAATAATAATGTTCCTACTGCTCCCTATGGAGGATTTGAAGATGGAACTTATAGCGATATTAATGGCTTTACCGAGGCTTATAGAGATTCAATTCTCAATATTATGACCACTGATAAGATTAGCGATGATATTGATCGTTTTAGAGTCGCTCTAAATTTGGATCTTACTCCGAACAAACAATTTACAAATAGATTCACTTTCGGTATCGATTATAGAAAGAATGAAGAGAGAGATTACGTACCGATTAAATCAGGATTATTTTTCTTTCAGGAAGGTGGATATTTATATCGTGCTGATAGAGAATATATGACTGTTACTCTTTCTTATGCCGGGTCATATATACTTCCAAAAATTGGTCCGATTGAGCAAACAATAGGATTCGGAGCAACGGGTTTTAGAGTTGAAGATAGAGAATCTGCAGCGCAGGGAGAAAAGTTCACTATTCCCGGAACCGATGATTTTGACAATGCTTCACAAATAAATGCTCAAGAAAATAATAGACAATTATTTAATGGCGGATTTCACATTGTAGATCAAATTGGTTTGTTTGATAGAGTATTTATAGATCTCGGATTCAGAGTAGATGGCAATTCTACATTTGGTAAAGAAATTGGTCTTCAATTTTATCCAAAGGCAGGTATTGCTTATAATATTTCCGAGGAAGAATTCTTCCCTGTTTTTATTAAAGAATATATTTCAACATTAAAGCTCAGAACTTCTTGGGGGCAGACGGGTAACTTCCCTCCGCCATTTACAAGAGATAGAACTTATGCAGCAAATTCATTTTTATCTCAATCAGCTCTTGGGTTTGCTAATCCCGGTAATAATGATCTAAAACCGGAGAAAACCGGATCGCTCGATTTAGGTTTCGATATGGGTTTATTGAATGATAAAATTTCTTTGGAATTTACTTATTTCAATCAATTGACGAAAGATGCACTTTTTCAAGTTCCAAAAGATCCTGCTTCAGGATTTGGTCTTCAATGGACTAACGTTGGGAAAATTTCCAATAAAGGAATTGAGATAGGCTTAGATGCAGAAGTAATTCAATCGGAAAATGTACTCTTCAATCTCAGAGTCGGATTTTCCACTTTAGAAAATAAAGTAGAAAGTCTCGGTGGCGCAGCGCCATTCGATCTTTCATCATTTACTTTCCTTCCAAGACGTGTAGAAGAAGGACAAACACTCGGAGTTTTTAGAGTTGGCGTTCCAATAAAAGATGCAAACGGTAATTACACAGGACAATTTGAAAG
>CALDDL010000003.1 GCA_937936675.1 uncultured bacterium | reverse complement strand
TTTTATTACATATTAGTTTTACTTTTCTCTTCTTCTCTATTATTCTCTCAAAACGATTTGAATCAAGAGAATAAATATCGCCTTGCTCAAAGTTTTGAGAATGCAGGACAATTAGAAAAAGCCGAAGGATTATACCTCGAACTTGTAAATTCCAATCCCGGTAATCCTCTCTATTTCGATTCATACAATAAAATTTTAGTTCGTCAAAAAAAATATGAACCCGCTATAAGAATAATAAGAGAGCGATTAAATAAAACTCCGCAAGATATTAATATGTACGGAATGCTCGGCTCAATTTATTATTATATGGATAGCACTTCACGCGGAAACGAAATCTGGGAAGAAGCGATTAAGAAAAATAATAATTCGCTCGTTGCTTTTAGAGTAATTGCAAACTACGCTATCGAAAACAGAAATTTCGACAAAGCAATTGAATTTCTTAAGCGAGGTAAAGAAGTATCCGATGATCCGCTTATTTTCTCGATCGATTTAGCCAATATCTATGCGGTCAATATGAATTATAAAGAAGCCGCTACGGAATATTGCGAACTTGTAAGTAAAAAACCGGAACAAATTGGTCTGGCTAAATCACGAATGCAATCATACTTAACTAAGCCCGGTGCAATTAAGGAAACTATCGAAGTAGTAAAAAAATATGTTGATAAAAATCCAACTTATCAATTGCTTGATCTTATTGCATTTTTGTATATGCAGGATGATAATTATAAAGACGCTTTTGAGATAAATAAAAAACTTGATAAAATTGCCGGCAGCACCGGTAATATGATTTTTAATTTCGCACAGGATGCCTTTAATAGTTCCGAGTACGATATTGCCTCCTCAGCTTACGAATATCTTATAACAAATTTTCCTCAAAATCCTGTTTATCAACTTGCAATAATAGGTAAAGCACGTACTGCCGAGCAGGCTGCCAACATAAAACTTAAGAACAATTCCGAGGATTGGAAACCTTATAAAAAATCCTTCCCTTCCCCTTCTGAAATTTATAAAGAGATTATTAATTCTTATATGAAGCTCACCGAGAATAAAAAAAATATTAATGTTTCCGCCGAGGCATTATATCGAAGTGCCTTTATTTATCAATATAAACTAATTGATTTCGATAATGCAGAATCTCTTTATAAAGACGCTATTATAAATTATGCGCTCACTAATTATGGTGTTCTTTCCGCTTTAGAACTATCAAAAATTTATATAAAAGAAAATAGACTCGAAGATGCGCTTGGCTATATAGAAAATTTAGTAACTTCACCTCGTGGCGATATCGAAATCCGTAATGATGCACTTTTCTTAAAAGGAAAAATCTATTTTTGGCAGGGAAAATTTAATGAAGCGAGTAAAGAATTAAAAAAAGTAACCGACAATCTCGGCATCAATCAGGCAAATGATGCACTCGAACTTGCAATTTTAATCAATACCGGAACAAAAGACTCGATAAATCTGTTAAGTTATGCAAAGGCGGATTTATTAAGCGAACAAGAGAAGTTTGAAGAAGCCGCTGCGATATTCAAATCGATATCAGATAATGAAAATGCTATTATATTAAATAATATTTCAAAATTTAAGTATGCGCAAATGTTGATTGCTCTTAATAAATATGAGGATGCTATAAAGGTATTAGAAGAGCTAAGTGATAGTAAAATAAAGGGGTTATATTCAGATACTTCACTATTTTTATTAAGTCAAGTCTATCAAAATGGCTTAAATAACAAAGTTAAGTCTGAAGAAAATTACAAAAAATTACTTGAATTTTATCCTAACTCATTATATTTTGACAGGGTAAGAGAAATTTTAAATTCTACTAAATAAAACAATGGCAAAAATTTATGAATGACAGTAAAAATCCGAGCGTTAAATGTTCATTTTGCGGAAGAGACGGCTCTGAAGTTTCCAGTATGGTAGCCGGTCCCGATGTTTATATTTGCGATATTTGTATTAAAACAAGCGTTGACATACTAAAAACCAATTTGACAGGCGGTGTCCAGAAAAAAGAAAATTATAATTCCACACTCACCCCCGACATGATTAAAAAATCTTTAGATGAATATGTAATTGAGCAGGATCGGGCTAAGAAAAATCTCGCCGTTGCGGTTTATAATCACTATAAAAGAATCAATGCCGCCACCTCAATGTTCGATGTAGATGATGTAGAGATCGAAAAGAGTAATATTTTATTAATGGGTTCCACCGGAACTGGAAAAACTTTATTGGCTCAAACTCTTGCCCGCATTTTGGACGTTCCATTTGCGATTGCAGATGCTACTACACTCACCGAAGCCGGATATGTAGGCGATGATGTTGAAACTGTTTTAGTTCGCCTTCTTCAGGCAGCCGATTATAATCTTGAACGTGCTCAAAAAGGTATTGTTTATATCGATGAAATAGATAAAGTGGCTCGTAAAAGCGAAAGCGTTTCAATCACTCGTGATGTATCGGGTGAAGGCGTTCAGCAGGCATTGCTTAAAATACTTGAGGGAACAGTTGCAGGAGTACCTCCTCGCGGCGGAAGGAAACATCCCGAACAAAATCTTATAAATATTAACACTAAAAATATTTTATTTATCTGCGGAGGTGCTTTTGATGGTATCGAACCGATTATAGCTTCACGAATTAATAAAAGTGTAATCGGATTTGACGCTAAATATGACCCTAAGGAAGAGATCGATAAAGAAAACTTAATTCTAAAAGTACTCCCCGAAGATTTGATTAAGTTCGGTATGATCCCCGAATTAGTGGGTAGAATACCGATTACCGCACCTCTTAATTCATTGAATGAACAGGCATTAAAAAATATTCTTACCGAACCAAAGAATGCCATCATAAAGCAATACAAAAAACTCTTTATGATGGAAGGTGTGGAATTAGAATTTGATAAACTTGCATTGGACGAAATAGTAAAGATTGCAATCGCACGCAAGACCGGTGCTCGAGCGCTCCGTTCTATTGTAGAAAATATCTTACTCGATATTATGTATGATATCCCAACTATGGAAAATGTGGATAAATGCCTTATTACAAGGGATGTGGTTCTTAAAGGAGAGCAGCCGATTTATATGTCCTCCGACCGCAAGATTGCGTAAAAGGAAATAGAAAAATTAATAGCCCGCTAAGACCTCCTCGGCGGGCATATTTAATTTCCTATTAAGCAATCGTATTCTTGCTATGCTCAATTTCCGTTTCTTATTAAGAATTTACGATACCTTACTTTTTGATCCAAGAATTTCTATCTATAAAAACTATCGCTTGTTTATTACTCTCCTATTTTATAGATTTTACGAATGGAAAAGAACACTACAACACTAGAAGAATATATCCGACTTGCCTCTGAGATATTACGGAAAGATGAGAATATATTATTTGCATACCTCTTTGGTTCGTATGTTCGTAATGAAGTGTGGTTCGGAAGTGATTTGGATATCGCAATTTACTTTCGATCCGAACCTGAATTATTAGATATAGGCGGAATCTGTAACGATTTAGAAGAGGCGTTAAACGTAAAAATTGATTTAGCAATGTTAAATCACCTTCCCGATAAACATCCCGAACTTGGGTTTAATATTATCAACGAAGGAATACTCTTATTCACGAAGGAGGAATCTACCCTCCGTAATTATAAACACAAAGTATTACTCCACTATTTAGACGTAAAGCCATTACTCGATATAGTTAATAGAAAGTTCAATGAACGATTAAACAACGGGAGAAAAATTTAGCTTCTCCAAAAACTTATAACGAATGTATTCGAGTACTGGTTCAAAATAACTATATTGAGAAATCATTGGGTGATAGGTTGACGAAAATTATCGGTTTAAGAAACTTAATGATTCATGAATATGGCATTGTAGAAGTCGAACAATTATTTCTATATCTAAATCAATTGCATGATATTGACGACTTTATAAAAGTGTATAAAGAAATTATGTAGAAGTTTTTACTTGTCGATATTTCTATTCCCCTTTTATATTACCTCATTCCTAATTAAATTCAGTTAATGAAAAAATTATTACTTATATATTTCCTTATTGCCGGAATTATCTCTGCTCAGCCGAAAATTCTTATCTATATGGATTTATCGCAAAGCGATCACCTGAAAGCTTATGGAATTACTTTCAATGCTTTGGTCGATGGAGGCAAAGCCGATTGGCTTCTTAATTATCGGGGCGGATCGTTCATGCTCGATTATTCCGATCAGCTTGCAATGAAATGCCGAATCAAAGGTGTGGCTTTTGAAACTCTTAATCAGCAGCAGGCGGCGGCAATATATGCCGAAGTGCAGAGCGAAGAAAACAATATGGATGTTGCTCGTCTCGAAAAAGCACCTAAAATTGCGGTCTTCGTTCCACCCGGATTTCAGCCATGGGATGACGCCGTTACTCTCGCTCTTCAATATGCCGAAGTGAAGTACGATAAAATCTGGATTGAAGAAATTCTGCGAGGCGACTTAAAGAAATATGACTGGCTACATCTTCACCATGAAGATTTCACAGGTCAGTTTGGTAAGTTCTATGCCGCCTTCTCTAACGCTCAATGGTATATCGAGCAGCAAACGCTTTTAGAAAATGAAGCGAAGAAGCTCGGATTTAAAAAGGTATCCGAGATGGAAAAAGGTGTAGTCATTTCGATAAAGGATTTCGTAGGTGCGGGCGGTTTCTTATTTGCCATGTGTTCGGCTACCGATTCTTATGATATTGCTCTTTCGGCTTTGGACGTGGATATTGTCGATAGAATGTATGACGGCGATCCGCCCGATCCCAATGCTCAACAAAAAATTAATTATGATAATACATTCGCATTCCATGATTTCAAGCTCGAGATGAATCCTCTCATTTATGAATATAGCGATATCGATATCAATCCACTCGAAATCGGTGCCGAGAGCAATGACTATTTTACTCTTTTCGATTTTTCTGCCAAGTATGATCCCGTCCCCACTATGCTTACTCAAGACCACGTGAATGTAATTCATGGTTTTATGGGGCAAACTACAATGTTTCGCAAAAAGCTTATTAAAAATTCTGTTTTTATTTTAGGCGAGCGAGCAGGTAGCGACCAAGTAAAATATATTCATGGCAATTACGGAAGAGGTACTTTTACTTTTTATGGCGGGCACGATCCCGAAGATTATCAGCATGCGGTTGGCGATCCACCAACCGAACTTTCACTATTTAAAAATTCTCCGGGCTACCGTCTGATATTAAATAATATACTTTTCCCCGCAGCGAAAAAGAAGGAACAAAAAACTTAAATTCACTGAATCTTTTTAATCATATAGGCATCTTAAACAATATGGAATACGTAAAATTTAAAAACGGCGAAGAACAGCTTCCTATCGGAAAAATTATTGGCGTAGGAAGAAATTATGCAGCACATGCAAAAGAACTTGGCAATGAAGTGCCCGATGAATTTCCATTAATTTTTATGAAAAATGTTTCGGGTCTCCTTCATTCAGGCGGCGAAATTATTCACCCGACTTATTCTACCGAACTTCACCATGAAGTAGAACTCGTACTCGTAATCGGAAAAGATATAAAAGATGCCGATAACGAAAGTGCCGAAGATGCTATCTATGGCTATGGTGTGGGGTTCGATATGACATTAAGAGACCTTCAATTCTCACTTAAAAAGAAGGGTGAGCCATGGACATTAGCAAAATGTTTTGATGGTGCGGCGGTTATTTCCGATTTCATTACCAAGAACGAGTATAAGTTGAAAGGTAACGAAGCAATCTCACTAAAAGTGAATGGAGAAATAAGACAAAATTCCACACTCGATAAAATGCTTTTTGATTCAATAAGCATTATAAAATTTTTATCGAGCAAAATGAAACTCGAGAAAGGTGATCTGATATTTACCGGCACACCGGAAGGAGTCGGAAAAGTGGTAAAAGGTGATCTGCTCGAAGGTGAAATAGAAAATATCGCTTCACTAAAAGCAACAATAGGATAAACGAATGATTTACCCATGCAGAAAATGTTTAACGGAGTATCAAATGAATAAAAAAATAAATAAGATAGAAACGGATAAAATAGAGATAGAACAGAGAGGGTGTCCCCCTTATGCTCGTTTTATTGTAATTGGATTAGCCATTTTAGTGATTATTCTTATATTCACTATAACATAATTCTCCAATATCGCTATAAAGAATAAATTCAGTTTAGAGACATTACTTTAATTACTACGTAGCATCTAAATTGAATTTTTCCTAAAAATTCTTCATAAAGTGTAAACTTTAGTTGTAAGTTTTAAACTAAAGTTTACACTTTTTCTTTTTGCCCCTCAATTTTAACTCAAAAATGCACCTCATAATTTGGCACCTTACTTGCATAATATATAGTACTCACTCATCTGCTGAATTTTAATAAATTATAAGTAAGAGGGCGTTATGAAAAAACTATTAATACTTTTCTTTGTTTCTCAAATTATTTTCGGAGGAAGCTGGAGAATCTCATTAGATCCGGCGCATCTTCCCGATTTTGCAAATCTTCAAGAGGCAAACGACAACTCAAGCGTGGTAAATGGGGATACAATTTATATAGCTGGCAATCCGGCTCATTATCCCACCGCCACAATTACAAAAAAATTAATAATTATCGGCACTGGATATTTTTTTAACGACAATGGATTTTATAACGGAACTACAAATGTGCCTGCAACTTTAGAGTCTGTTACTTTTGAGGATGGCTCAGAAGGTTCAGTAATTACGAGCTGTATTATTCAGCATCTAAAACTGAACGAAAAAGAGATA
>CALDDL010000002.1 GCA_937936675.1 uncultured bacterium | reverse complement strand
GGTCTAACAACTTCATTAAATTTTTCACTTGTAAGAAGTCCAAGCTCCACCGCTGCTTCTTCAAGAGTCTTATTTTCGGCGTGAGCTTTCTTAGCTACTTTGGCTGCATTATCATATCCGATATGAGGATTAAGAGCAGTAACTAACATTAGAGAATTTTTTAAATGATTCTTAATTGCAGCAGAATTAGCTTCGATCCCAACTACACAATGATCTGTGAAACTTTCGCATGCATCTGAAAGAAGCCTAATTGAATTAAGAACGTTAAAAACAATTACAGGTTTGAAAACGTTGAGTTCAAAATTACCCATTGCACCGCCGAAATTAACTGCTACATCATTTCCAAAAACTTGAGCGCAAACCATAGTCATTGCTTCGGACTGAGTCGGATTAACTTTACCCGGCATAATAGAACTACCGGGCTCATTTTCAGGAAGCATCAATTCTCCAATTCCACATCTTGGACCTGATCCTAACCAACGAACATCATTAGCTATTTTCATAAGTGAAGCAGCCAGAGTTTTCAGAACTCCATGGAATTCCACTAAAGCATCATGTGCTGCAAGAGCTTCGAATTTATTTGGAGCTGATACAAAAGGAAGTCCTGTTATTTCAGCTATTTTTTTTGCAGATAGTTCAGCAAATTTTGGATGAGTATTTAATCCGGTTCCAACTGCTGTACCACCGAGAGCTAGCTCATAAAGATATGGTAAAGAATTCTTAATCCTAGCGAGTCCATTTGTTAATTGCTGAACATAACCAGAAAATTCTTGACCTAGTGTGAGAGGCACGGCATCCATGAGATGAGTTCTTCCGATTTTGATTATTCCAATAAATTCATTTGATTTTTCTTCTAGTGCATCTCTGAGTTTAGTAACCATAGGAATTAATCGTCTATGAATTTCTTCTACAGTTGCAATATGCATTGCAGTGGGAAACGTATCATTAGATGATTGAGCTTTATTTACATCATCATTTGGGTGAATGGGTTTCTTACTACCAATTACTCCTCCCGAAATTTCAATAGCGCGGTTAGAAATAACTTCGTTGCTATTCATATTAGTTTGAGTACCGCTTCCTGTTTGCCAAACTACTAATGGGAAATGATCATCCAATTTACCGGAGATAACTTCATCAGCAGCTTGGACAATTAAATCAACTTTTTCTTTACTAAGAGTACCTAATTCTTGATTAGTAAGAGCCGCTGCTTTCTTTAAAATTCCGAGAGCTCTTATCATTTCTCGAGGGAAACGATTTCCTCCGATCTTAAAATTCATTAAACTTCTTGCCGTTTGAGCTCCGTAATACATATTAGACGGGACTTTTATTTCACCCATAGAATCGGTTTCAATTCTAAAATCCATTTTACCACTCCCAATTTTGATTAATAGTTAAAATTAAGCTAAGCAATCCTGAAATTCAATAATTATAATGTAAATGAAAAACAAAAAAGTTATCTTTGTCATTAAGTTACTTTTATATAAAGAGAGAAAATGTCAAGAAACACAAAACGTCCAACTTGGGATGAATATTTCCTTAAAGTGGCTATGTTAGTATCCGAGCGAGCAACGTGCCCTAGGATGCATTGCGGTTGTGTATTAGTAAAAGATAAGCAAATTCTTTCTACCGGTTATAATGGTTCAATTCCCGGTGATGAACATTGCGAAGATATCGGTTGTATGGTAGTAGATAATCATTGCGTTAGAACAATACATGCAGAGATGAATGCAATATTACAATGCTCATCACACGGAATCAGCACTGCAGGTGCAACTGCTTATGTTACTAATATGCCTTGTACTAACTGTTCAAAAGCATTAATTGCAGCCGGTATTAAAGAAGTAATTATATTTTCCGATTATCACGATACTCTCGCAGAGCACTTTTTTAGTGTTGCAAAAGTTCCAATAAGAAGAATCGATAAACCAAATTCTGATATCGATTATGATTTGGATAGTTTTACTTCAGCAAAAAAAATTGATAAAACAAAATAAGAATTTACTATGTGGTTAAATAAAGAATATCTCCAAAAATATTTTAGATCAGAAAATTTTATAAACCGCGATCTAAGCTGGGTGGAATTTAATAGAAGAGTCCTCGAAGAAGCATTAAATCGTGAACTGCCATTACTTGATAGAATAAAATTTATTTCAATCTTTTTTTCTAATTTGGATGAATTTTATATGATCCGAGTTTCGGGTTTGAAAGAACAAATACATGCAAAAGTATTTGATTCTACAATTGATGGGCTAACACCAATCGAGCAACTAAATCTAGTGGAAAAGAGCGTTCGCCCGATGCTTGATAAAATTCATAAGTATTGGGTTAATGAAATAATTCCGGAACTGGAAAAAAACAATATTTATATAAAGCAATTAGAGGAATTAGAAGAAAACGAGAGAGAAGAATTAAATAATTATTTTTCAAGAGAGATATATCCTGTACTTACGCCATTAGCGTTTGATCCGGGAAGACCATTCCCTTATGTATCTAATTTGAGTCTTAGTTTTGCAATATTAGTAAAAAAACAAAATGGAGATAAACATTTTGCGAGGGTAAAAGTACCAAGCTTATTACCACGTTTATTAAGAGTAAATGATATAGTAAAAACTCCATCTAAGAATGGAAAATCAGAGATAAAATTTATATGGATTGGCGATTTAATAAAGTTTAATCTTCAGAAATTATTTCCAGGGCTCGAAATTCTTGAAGCATATAGATTTAGAATTACACGAGATACAGACCTTGAGATACAAGAAGATGAGGCTGATGATTTACTGGAATTAATCGAAGAAAATATTAAACAGAGAAAATTTGGTTCTGTAGTTCGCCTCGAAGTAGAAATTAATATGCCCGATTTTATGATTGATACATTAGTTGAAAATCTTCAGATTACAAGAGATGACGTTCATATTATAGATGGAAATTTAGGACTAAGCGATGTAATGATATTACATGACTTGCCGCTGCCACAATTAAAGGAAAAACCATTTCATCCTATATTAAATCCTATCTTTGAAGAAGAAGAAACTTTTTTCTCTATCATCAAAAAAAATGATGTATTACTCCATCATCCTTATGACGCTTTCAGTCCGGTAATTGATTTTATTAAGCAAGCTGCTAGAGACCCTGAAGTGCTTGCAATTAAGCAAACTCTTTATCGAGTCGGGAATAATTCACCCATAATTAAATATTTGATTGAAGCAGCCGAAAGAAAAAAACAAGTAGCTGTATTAGTGGAGCTAAAAGCAAGATTCGATGAAGAAAATAATATTTTTTGGGCAAGAGAATTAGAAAAGGCGGGTGTTCATGTTGTTTATGGATTGCTGGGTCTTAAAACACATGCAAAGATGACTCTTGTGGTAAGAAAAGAAATTGAAGGAGTTAAACGTTACATCCATTTAAGCACAGGAAATTATAATATATCAACGGCAAAACTCTATACAGATATTGGAATTTTCACTTGTGATGAAGAATTATGTTCGGATGTCTCAGAAGTATTTAATTTTCTTACCGGATACTCGGAGCAGAAGGAATACCGTAAACTTTTCGTAGCACCTCTTAATATGAGAAATCAGATGCTATTACTAATTCAACGAGAAATTGAAAATGTAAAGCTTGGCGGCGAAGGAAGAATTATTTTCAAGATGAACTCTTTAGTTGATCCAACAATTATTGCCGCATTATATGAAGCATCAAAAAGAGATGTAAAAATTGATTTGATAATTAGAGGGATTTGTTGTTTAATCCCTCAAGTGCCCGGCTTGAGCGATAATATTAGAGTAATAAGTATTGTAGGAAGATTCTTAGAACATAGCCGTGCATACTATTTCTTCAATAATGGTAAAGAAGAAGTCTATTCCGGGAGTGCAGATATGATGCAAAGGAATTTAGATCGCCGAGTAGAAACTATATTCCCCATTAGTGATAAACGTCTTAAAAAAGCGGTAATCGATAAAATACTACTTCCGGCATTGCAAGACACAACTAAAGCAAGAGTATTACTTCCTACAGGCAAATATGTGTTTAATAGGAGAGTTTGTAACGAGAAACATTTCAACTACCAAGAATGGTTAATGGAAAATAGCGTTACAATATATAAAAAGACTCCTAAACGCGGGAAAAAGTAATTAAAAAATTAACCAATAGATTTGTGCTGTTATAAAACAAATTATTATTCCCATTGCGATTGGTAAAAAGGTAGAAATGAGAGTCCACTTAATGCTTTTTGTTTCTTTATAAATCGTATAGATAGTAGTAGAACACGGATTATGCAATAGACTAAAGAGCATTAAGTTGATACCTGTTAATAAACTCCAACCTCCATTATGAAGAATCATTGCCGTATCGTTGACAGAATCAAGCTCGAACATAACACCTGCTCCGGAGCCACCACTCATTCCTGAAACCAGTACAGTTAACATTAATACAGTCGGTATTACAATTTCATTCGCTGGAATAGCAATTACATAAGCTAAAATAATCACTCCATTGAGCCCGATTAATAAAGCAAATGGATCAACCCAATTAATAAAATATTCTGCAATGCTAATATCATTATAAGTAATATTAGCAACCATCCAAATAACCATACCGGCAGGAACAGCAAATACAACTGCTCTCCAAAGTACAAATAAGGTTCTATCTATAAGTGAGGTGTATAAAGTCTGCAAAAAACGTGGTGGTCTATATGGAGGCAATTCTAAAGTAAATGAAGAAGCTTCTCCTTTGAGAACAGTCTTTGATAAACCCCAAGAAACTACAAGACTGAAGAATATTCCGAGAACTGCAATAAATACAACTGCAGCAGCAGACACAATTCCAGCTAAATAAGCCGGCACAGCTCCGCCAATAAATATTGTAGCAATTAATATTTGAGTAGGCCATCTTCCATTACAGAGAGAAAAATTATTAGTAATAATTGCAATGAGACGTTCACGTGGACTATCAATAATTCTTGTTGCAATTATACCGGCAGCATTGCAACCGAAACCCATACTCATCGTTAGAGCTTGTTTTCCGTGAGCCCCTACTCGTCTATAAATATTATCAAGATTAAACGCCACTCTAGGTAAATATCCGAAATCTTCAAGCAGAGTAAATAAAGGGAAAAATATTGCCATCGGCGGAAGCATTACTGCAATTACCCATGCCATTGCAAGATATGCGCCGTCAACTACTAATCCAGTAATCCACATGGGTATAGAAAGATTGATAAATGCCGTTCTAATTAAAGGATGTAGATAATCGACTAATAGATTTGCAAGTAGCCCGGAAGGTATATTAGCTCCTTGAATTGTAATCCAAAAGACAACTGCAAGCATTAAAAGCATCAATGGCAGCCCGAATGTTCTACTTGTAACCAATTTATCTAAAGTTCTATCCCAATCAAATTTTGGTTTTTCTTTATCTTTAGTAACGGCAACCAAAGAAATTTCATTTGCTTCTTTATAGATTGATTCTATAATTGCATCATGGAAATTTTCTCCGATTTCCCATCTGTATTTATTTGCGAGATCAAGGATCTCTTCTTTTTTGTTCATAGATTAATTTTTCTTAAGGTTGCCTAATTCACCTGATTTGAGAGCATCTATTATGCGTTGATCCCCTTCGAGTAAGCGAAGTGCTATCCATCTCGAATTAGGTAATTCCGGAAATTCTGAATTTATTTTATTTTGTAACTCTTTAATTGCATGAGAAACACCGCTAATCTCATTTGACATTCTTCTAGGTTTACAGATATATTTTCCCGTTGCCACTTCATCTATAAATCTTAATAGTTCTGTAATTCCTTGATTTTGTCTTGCTGCCGTGAGGATAACTGGTATTCCTAATTCTTTTGATAGTTTTCTATCATCAACCGTAATTTTATGTCGAGCTGCTTCATCAATTAAATTAACACAGAGAACAGCACGATCGGTTATTTCTAATACTTGTAATACTAGATTTAAATTTCTTTCAAGCCTAGTTGCATCTGCAACGATAACGGTTACATCAGGTTGACCGAATAAAATAAAATCACGCGCAATCTCTTCATCGGTGCTTGTCGAAAGAAGCGAATAAGTACCGGGGAGATCAACTATTTTATATCGATTCTCTGCATACTTAAACCCACCTTCAGCGCGGGCTACCGTCTTCCCGGGCCAGTTTCCTGTATGTTGCCTTAATCCGGTAAGTGCATTGAATACCGTACTCTTTCCCGTATTTGGATTACCTGCTAGTGCGACAACATAATCAGTATCGCTTAGATCAATCCCAAGCTTAACTAAATTGTTTGCATTATGTGCAGCAGGACAGTTAGCACAATTATTTAAGTCAGGATTCATAATTATTCAATATAAATGTGTTGTGAAATATTTTTTCTCAGAGCTACCACTGTTCCTCTTACTTCATAAGCAACCGGATCGCCTCCAAGTCCCACTAAATTTGCTTTTATTTCGGTCCCGGGTATAAACCCGAAATCCAAGAGTCTTCTTCTTTGTAAACCTCGAATAGCTTTAGAAATTTCTTTGATTCGAGATGTTTCTCCTTGATTAAGACTAGAGAGAAGACGATTAACTCCAAATTCACCGGCTTCTTCTTCTCTAGGTATAACAGTTATATTAGCTGCTAATACCGGAGCAAGTATTGATTCATCATTATCGGATTCAAAACTTATTCTACGATCATCTTTATTAAGAATTTTTAATTTTGCACCGGGAAATAATTTTTGTGCAACAATTTGAGCATAAGTTTCTTTAGGTTCATCTTCAATATGAGTGATTTCATAAACACAGCCTACTTCCGCATCGCTAAGTAATATACCTTCCTTTACATGCATCTTACCAAGCGCATCCGGTATTGGATCACCATGTGGGTCTAATAACGGATTACCTAATGATGCAGCGAGCCTATTAATCTCTTCATCATTAAAATCATGTTCACGTTTCTCGGCTTCTTTATGCCAGTCATTTTCATGAACGCTTGTTTTATCTGCTAAGTATCTTTCGTATAATCGGTGTATTCTGATTACTTTTAGAGCATAACTACGTCCATTTTCAGTTAGAGAGATTTTTTCTTGGAATTTTGTTATAAGCTTTAACTGCAATAATTTATCGATCAGATCAGAGCTTGCTCTTTTTCTAATTTGCAAATTACCGGCAAGAGAATCAGAAGTAGAATCCAATTTTTTATGCTCAAAATCATAAATATGTTTGAGCGCATCCTCGATAATAATTTTATCGCTTTTGCGGTTTCTCTCTCTCATCTATTAAAAGCTCCTTTTTTTAAGCCATATAAATATTGAAACAAAAAATAGTTTATTCAAAAATATTAATGAAGATTAACTTATTCATCATTCATTCTTAACGAGATATCTCTTAATTTTCTGAGTGGTAGTTTTTTCAAACTCCTGTTCCCTCACATGAATCTTTTTTATCTGTTTATAAGCAGCTAATTGACCATTAACTTTAGCGATTTCCTCATTAATTTTTGATTCAATAAGTTCTTTTGTTATAGATACATTTTGCCTTTCAGCGAATTCAATAAAAGCCTCGGCATCTGCTACTATTTGTACAGCTATAATTTCACCTTGTTTCTCATCATCTTGCCCAAAAACCATCGATTCCAAAATATATGGGCTGCGATTAAGTAAATCTTCTATCTCTTCAGGGAAAACATTCTTTCCACTCTTAGATATAATCACGTTCTTTTTTCTTCCGTTTATATGAAGAAATCCATCTTCATCAATAAATCCGATATCTCCAGTTTTGAACCAACCATCTTCAAAAGCTTCGGCGGTTAATTTATCGTTTTTATAATATCCTGGCATTACACTTGGACCTTTGACCCAAATTTCTCCAGACCCGTTTTCTCCCGGATTGTGAATTTTTACTTCTACTCTTGTAAGTGGAATTCCGGCTGCATCATCTTTGAAATTATTTAATTGATTCAATGCAACAATCGGAGAAGTCTCGGTTAATCCATACCCCTGAACGAAATTAAATCCAAATTCTCGAAGTCCTTTAGCCACTAATGGGTCAGGGGCTGCTCCTCCCGCTATAAAAATCCTTACACTTCCACCAAATTTTTCATGCAATTCGGAGAAAACTTTTTTCTTTAAATCTTTTAATCCTATTTGAGTAAATACATTCGTAAGTTTTACTAATGGAGGTACAATTTTAGATTTTACTTTATCTTCATTTATTGATTTTACAATACGTTTAAACATTTTATCAAATAATAATGGAACGCCAAGTAAGATTGTTGCCTTAACCTTTTGAATATCATCAACAACTGTTTTTAAAGAACGAGCATAAAAAACAGAAGCACCGCGATATAAAGGACACAACATCCCGCATGTACATTCATAAGTGTGGTGAATAGGTAAAACCGAAAGAAAACGATCATTGGAATCAATTAAAAGCATACTAACCATATCAACCAAATTTGAAGAAAGATTTTTTTGAGTAAGCATAACACCTTTTGCTCTTCCTAAAGAGCCTGAGGTGAAAATAATTTCTGCTAAATCATCCGGATTAATTTTAGGTAAATCAGATTCATACGCAGCATCGGTCTTTCTCATCATTTCAACCATGTTAAGAAATGACTTATCTTCAAAAGTCTCATCCATACAAATAAAATGTTTCAACCGTTTTAATGAACCTTTCGATTCACTTATCATGCTAGAAAAGGCTCCTGAAAATACGATTACTTCGGAATCCGATTCATGAATAATATTAATTATTTCATTTTGAGTAAGATTCTTATCGATAGGAACAATGACATAATTAAAAGACATGCTAGTAAGAAAAGTGAGTGACCACTGAACTCTATTTTCGCCAATAAGAGCGATATGAGTTCTCTCTTTTACCCCTAAGTTTTTTAGAGCATTTCCAAATTTAAGAATGTTATGCTTAAGTTCCGAAAAAGTTAACCGGTTAATTGGTGTACTATTAAGGTCCTCAATAGCATGTTTTGATCCAAATTCACGAGCGGAATTAAGTACCATTTCCTGAATAGAGGTAATATTAGGAACTTTGTTTAATTTGATTTCTCTTTTCATATCACACACACATTTATTTAGTTTTTAGTAAATTCTACCAAAATTGCTTTTAACAAATCATAGAATTTTTCTACATCTTTTATATTAACTCGCTCATCCGGAGAATGAGCACCTTCGATTGTTGGACCGAAAGATAACATATCTAAACCAGGGTACTTTCCGCCTAAGATTCCGCATTCCAAACCAGCGTGTATAGCTTTAATTTCAGGAACATTTTTATATAAATCTTGATAAACTGTTTTTGCTTTCATTAAAACTTCTGAATTCATGTTTGGTTTCCAACCTGGGTATCCATCACCCACCGTTACTTCACCGCCCGCGAGATCAAATACAGCTTTAACTGATGATGCTATATATTTTTTAGCAGATTCAATTGAACTTCTTTGACTTGTACCTATTTTAACTGCATCATTTTCATTAACCACAGTGGCTAAATTAGTAGAAGTTTCGACTAAATCCGGAATATCTTGGCTCATAGCTATAACACCATGAGGCATGGCAAGAATTACGTTAAGAATTTTTTGCGTAAATGAATCCGAAAATACTTTTTGTGATTTTTTTTCTATCTGTTTGAGCGATATTGTGATTTCAGGGTCTTTAGGTGTAAATTCTGACTTGTATTCATACTTAAATTCTTCAATATATTTTTTGATTTTCTCTATATTTTTAGATTCAATAAAAAGTTTTAATTCTGCTTCTCTTGCGATAGCATTCCTTTTCGAACCGCCATTGATAGAACTTATAGCATAAGGGATATCATTAAATTTACTTAAAAGACGAGCTAAAATTTTAATAGCATTCGCTCTACCATCAGAAATATTTAATCCTGAATGACCACCTTTTAATCCGCCAATTAAGATCTCATACTCTTCGAAACCCTTAGGTGCATCAGAATATTCGCAATTAAATGTTCCGACAGTATCTTGTCCGCCGGAGCATCCGACATAAAATGCTCCATCCTCTTCAGAATCTAAATTCAAGAGTATCTTGCCTTTTACAAAACCCTCTTCTAAGTTATTAGCTCCTGTTAAACCTGTCTCTTCATCAACAGTAAAAAGGAGTTCAATAGGTCCATGTTCGAAACTTGTATCATTAGCAATAGCCAAAGCAGCAGCTACTCCAATACCATTATCAGCACCCAAAGTAGTTCCATCAGCTTTAATCCAACCGTCTTCTTTTATTAATTTTATAGGGTCTTTCATAAAATCATGATCAGTACCTTTGTTTTTTTCGCAAACCATATCAATATGACCTTGGAGTACAATAGTCGGTTTGTCTTCTAGCCCTTTAGTAGCCGGAAGCTCCATTATTATATTTGAGACTGAATCTTCTCTGAATACCAAATTATTTTTTTTAGCAAATTCTCTTAAATATTCTACAACTTTTTCTTCATGTTTTGATGGGCGTGGAATATTACTAATTTCTTCGAATCGTTCCCATAATAATTGCGGGTTTAGTCCTTCAATTGTTATTGACATTTTATTCCTCCAATTTTTTTTAACTATGACGAATGTTAAGAATATCACCATCCTTAACGATATACTCTTTCCCTTCTAATCTCCAGCTTCCTGCCTCTTTACATTTGCTCATTGAACCGTGCAAAATATAATCATCATAATGAACAACTTCGGCTCTAATAAACTTATTAAAGAAATCGCTATGAATAACGCCGGCAGATTGTTGAGCGGTAAAATTCTTTTTAATTGTCCAAGCTCTGCATTCATCTTCTCCTACTGTAAAAAATGATTGCAAACCGAGAAGTTCGTAACATGTACGAATTATGCGAGATAGTGAAGATTCTTTAATTCCATAATCTTTCATGAAGGCTTCTCTGTCTTCTTCTTCAAGAGTAATCAATTCATTTTCTATTTTAGCAAAGAATGGGATAATAACTGCATTGGATTTCGAGTATTTTTCTTGCAATGAAGCGATTATAGACTCAACTTCACTAACAGAATCTTCATCAAAATTTATTGCAATGGCTAATGGTTTAATTGTTAGTAATTGGAAACCGGAAAGTATTTTTAATTCATACTCATCAAAATCCAAAGTACGTAACGGTAACTCATTTTCTACATGCGCATGACATTTCTCTATTAACTGCAATTCCCTTTTGAGTTTATCATCTTTTAGCTTCAGTATCTCTTTTTTTAGCTTTTCAATTCTACTATCAAGGAAAGCCAGGTCTGAAAGAAGAAATTCAATTTCTAAAAAATCAATATCGCGAGAAGGATTAATATTCATCATAGGATGAGAAACTGCGTCATTTTTGAAATTTCTTATTATATAAAAAAGCGCATCGTTATTTCTTACACTATTTAAGAAATTAGATGTTATTTTTACTTTATTATCATCAGACATCCTAAGACCCGGGATATCTATAACTTCAACTGTGGCATTAACTTGTTTTTTGGGATTAAATAATTTTGATAAATTGTCTAATCGAGGATCAGGGACTTTAACCATTTCGACTGATTGTTCATCTTTAATTAGAGAAGGGTCTAATTGTAAACCTGCCAATGTTGAGAAAAGTGTTGTTTTGCCTGAATATTGTAAACCTACTAATCCTATTTGCATATAAATTCTTTTTTGTTAATAATTAATTAATAAATATATCTAAAATAAGGGTAACTTAAGCTACAATTTGAGTATGAAGCGCAATTTCTTCTAAAATTGAGCTGACTTTAAGACATTTAGCCAGTTCACCTGAAAAAACAACAGCTTTGCCTTTGACGTGTACTTCAAATGCAAAGTTGCGTGCAGTTTCAAATGGACAATCTATAGCTTTTATTAGCTGTACAATAACTTCATCAAAAGTGTGCCATTCGTCATTGAATAAAATTACTTTGTAAGGAGTAAGAATATCGGTAGAATCTTCATTAATTTCGGATTCGAATTTATCCGGTTCTAATTGCATTTTAATATAATTTTTCATCATAGCCCAAATTTATGAAATTGAAGCACAAAAATAAATTTTAGTATATTACAGACATAGAATATAAGCAAAATGGAGGTTTAATGAAGTTTGTTGTTTGTGTAAGTTATGTTCCTGATACGGCATCTAAAATCAATGTCTCCTTAGACGGGAAATCAATTGAACAAGCAGGAGTAACATATATATTAAATCCGTATGATGAATTTGCAATTGAAGAAGCCTTGAAATTAAAAGAAAAATTCGGCGGAGAAATTGATGTTATAAGTTTAGGCGGCGATAAAAATAAAGAATCAATCCAAAAAGCTCTAGCTATGGGCGCAGATAATGGAATTTTATTAAAAGACGAATCTTATAGAGATTCAATGGCTATTGCTTCAGGGCTAGCAGAAGAAATAAAAACATCAAATGCGGATGTAATCTTTTTTGGAAAACAATCAGTTGATTACGATAATGGTATCATTGGGCAGTTGACTGCCGAATTACTTGGTTATAATTGCGTATCGGTTGTAACTAAATTAGATATCACTGATAAAACAGTAACGGCAGAAAGAGAAATCGAGGGTGGCAAAGAAGTTATTACAACATCTCTTCCGGTTGTAATTACTGCACAAAAGGGATTGAATGAACCAAGATATGCGTCATTAAAAGGCATAATGGCTGCAAAGAAAAAAGTAATTATAGAGAAAACACCTTCACCTTTTCAGAGTAAGGTAGTTATCGAAGGATTTACAAAACCTGCTCCAAAACAAGCTGGCAAAATTGTTGGGACTGATGCTACTGCCGCTGCTGAATTAGTCCGCTTACTTAAAGAAGAAGCAAAGGTTATATAGGAGATTATATGGAAAATAAAATTTTAGTTTTTTTAGAACAACGTAATGGAATAATAAAGAGGTCTTCTTTTGAAATTGCATCTTATGCGTATTCATTATCTCAAAAATTAAATGCTTCTATAGAAGCTATTACAATTGGGAATGATATTTCAAATCTCGAAGAAACCGGTAATTACGGAATTTCCAAAGTCTGGCATTATAAGAATGCTCAACTCGATTTATATTCATCTTCCGCTTATAAAAAAATAATTAGCAGTCATATAAAAGAAAACGGAAATAACTTAATCCTTTTTTCTAATACCTCAATGGGAAAAGATTTAAGTCCATTAATTGCTGTGATAAGCGAAGGAGCTCTAGCGGTCGATTGTACAAAATTAGAGATAGAGAATGACACCGTACAAGTTACACGTCCCGTTTATGCAGGTAAAGCATTTATGACTGCCGAACTTAAAGGTAAAGTAAATGTAATTACTATAAGACCGAATACTTTTCCGGTTACTAAAACTTCGGAAACGAATGCGGAAATAGAAGTAAAAAATGTAGATGAATTAGATTTGTCGGTAAAAGTATTAGATGTAATAAAATCAGATTCAAAACTTGATGTAACGGAGGCTGATATAATTGTTTCAGGTGGTAGAGGATTAAAAGCACCGGAGAATTTTAAATTAGTTGAAGAGCTCTCACAAGTACTCGGAGCAGCTACCGGAGCATCACGAGCAGTTGTCGATGCAGGGTGGAGACCTCACGGGGAACAAGTGGGACAAACCGGAAAAACAGTCTCTCCCAATCTCTATATAGCATTAGGTATTTCGGGAGCAATTCAACATCTTGCCGGAATGCGTTCATCAAAATATATTGTTGCTATAAATAAAGATAAAGATGCTCCAATTTTTCAGGTAGCAGATTATGGAATAGTAGGTGATATTTTTGAAGTAGTTCCTGAACTTATTAATGAATTAAAAAAGATAAAAGGAAATGAATAAAGTACAAGTAGAAATATTAGGATTATCAGCGAGCCCTTCTGCCGGAGGGGCTTATGCTCTATTATTAAAAGAAACTTATGGGGTTCGTCGTCTTCCTATAATTATTGGATCCTTTGAAGCACAATCGATAGCTCTGGAATTAGAAGGTATTAAACCTCCACGTCCATTAACCCATGATCTTATTAAAAATTTCATTGATAATCTCGGCGTTATTGTTATCGAAATTTTAATTAATGAATTAAGAGATAACACTTTTTTTGCTAAAATAAAATTCGAAGCTTCAACAATGACCAACGAAATTGATGCACGTCCAAGCGATGCAATTGCAATAGCAGTAAGGACAGGTGCTTCAATTTACGTATCGGAAGATGTAATGAAAGTTGCTGCTTTCGTTCCATCGAGCGATGATAAAGATGAAGAAGGAGAAGATGATCCATTTAAAGAAGATGATGAAGACCCGATCATTCCAAAACAAAAAAGCGAAACTAAAGTAGCTACTCTTCAAGATCAATTAAGAGAAGCAATTGAAAAAGAAGATTATGAAAGAGCTGCTAAAATAAGAGATGAAATAAATAAATATACCGGCAGTTCTAATTAAAAACTATTTTCCCAATTTCACATTCAAGACATCTATTTTTAGAACAATAGCCACGGAATAGTTCAATCATTCCTTGGCTTATAATTGTTCTTTTTGATTCTTCTAATATCCCTAATGCCTTAGCCATGTCGGTAATTAAACTATTATCAGATTTCTGATTATAAATTTCATAAATCTTTAATATTTTTTTTGCCGCTTGAGTATTTCCAAAAACCTCAAAATATACAGAAAAATATGGGAGGATAACGTTTATAATTATCTCATCGGAACGTGAAATACCGATGAAATATTTAATTTGAGTATTTGCCCTTTGATCAAAAACATAATGATTTTGCCAGAACCCATTAGCTTTTATCACAAATACAGACCTAAGGGAATTTATAAGAACTGTAAGATTTCTTATTTCAATTATTTTTTTTGCAATTACAGGAATCAAGTTTTCATGCATAATGGCATTAAGAATTTTAGCACCTGCCTTTATTCTTAATGTGGGGAAATTTTGGGGGCGGAGTCGGAAAAAATTCCATTTTTCTTTTTCCATATAAGCACCATCATAAAATGGCTTTACGGCATCCCAGATTATTCCTAATCTTTCTAAATATCTTTTTGTTTCTTCTTCCTTGAGTTTTTCCAAGTCTGGTATTAATCCACTAATATGGAAAAGAATAGATTCAAATTTATCGATTGTTATTCCATCAATATCCAATTTATTCAAATAACTAATTTTAGCTAACCGTGCTAATTCTAACATTTGAGATTTGTTTTTGGAGTAACCCAAAGCCTCGAATATTTGTTCATATAAAATTTGCTTCCAAATATCTTTTTCTTGAAAATCTCTATTAGAGAAATTTCTCTCATGAAATTTTTCAGACAAGTCATAACTAATCACGGGCTCACTTAAATGGAATTCATTGATATACTTTACTTCTTTCAATCTATCATAAATCTTGCTACATTTTTTTTCAAAACGTTCTAAACCTAGTTTAGCTAAATAGTTATTCTTTGTTTCTAATGAACATGAATGATGATAATCGCTACATTTTATCGAATAACCTTTTTCATTTTCGTTATCATCTTTTTTAGGGATAGAGGTATCTTCTTCCTTTAAAAAATCTAATAAGCATACAGTAGGAATTTTTCTTCCATCTTTATTGTAAACGTGATTATAGTGGTTTTTATTAGAGAGAGATAAATGGAGAATTACTTTATTATATCTTGAGTCGATATTATGACCATGATTTTTCCAATCATTATAGTCGGGATCAATTTCCACATCACCTACATAGGTAATATTACCAATTCGAATTCTGGCATTTTTGAAGTCAGGTCCCGGTAAATCATTACTTCTAAAGCCCGGGTCTAGGACAGAGATTTCCTCACCATCAATTGTTTTAAAAACATCTTTGAATTCTTGCCTCGTCCAGACATCGTAAAGTTCTTTTTCAGAAGCAGAATGCATATTCGCCCCCGTATGATAGATATATAACTAAAAATAATAATTTATAATTTTAATTGCTAATAATTATTAATCATTTCAATTGTTTTGTTATAATTATCTAAAACTTCTTTTACTTTACTTGTGAATTCGCGAGAGCTATCAACATATATTAAGCCCCTGCTAATATTGATGAGAAATCGGTTATTATTAGAATTATGGAAGGTTGAAACGACATCCTCCAAGCTACCGCCTTGAGCCCCTACTCCCGGAAGAAGAATTGGGAGATCATCAAATCTATCAATATTTTCTTTCAATTCCTCTAATTTCGTTGCCCCAAATACTAGACCGAGATTCTTATTTGAGTTCCATAATTTAATCTTTTCTATTACTTCTTGATAGAGTAAATTTCCATTTGCCAATTCAAGTTTTTCAAAATCTAAAGCACCTTTATTTGAAGTAAGAGCAAGGACAAAACAGAGCCGATCTTTATAACTAAAGAATGGTGAAAGAGAATCCTCCCCCATATATGGATGTAGTGTAATAGAATCGAAATCCAAAATATCAAATACTGCTTTTGCATACATTTCCGAGGTATTACCTATATCGCCTCTTTTCGCATCGGCTATGGTAAAAATATTTTGAGGTATAAATTTTCTCGTTTCCTCAAGAAATTCATATCCTTTTGCTCCTTCTTGTTCATAGAACGCAAAATTGATTTTGTAAGCCGCTGCATGTTCGTAAGTGGATTCAATAATCATTTGATTAAAAATGGAAATTGGAGATTTCTCTGATTTTAGAAATTGAGGAATTTTATTTATATCAGTATCCAAGCCAATACATATATGTAGATTCTTATCGAATGCGGCGTTCAATTTTTCTTTTGATTTCATATTATGTGTGTGATTTCCTATTTCTATAAATATTTAAAATAATTCCAATAAAAACCATATTAATAAGAAGCGAACTTCCACCGTAACTGACAAATGGTAGTGGTAATCCAATTACAGGAGTAATACCGAGATTCATTCCAATATTAATGGCGAAGTGAGCAAAAAATAATGAGAGTGCTCCAATAATTAATAGACTGCTATATCGGTCTTTTGCGAAAGAAGATAACTTAAGAAGTCTCATAAAAAAGATCAAAAACAAAAGCACAATAACAAGACTACCAATAAAACCAAATTCCTCTCCAACTACGCTATAAATAAAATCAGTCCATTGAGCGGGTATATAACGGAGCTGCGTTTGATTGCCTTGAAGAAATCCTTTACCAAATAAACCTCCGGAACCAATAGCAACTTTTGCTTGGATTGCATTATAACCAGAACCTAATGGGTCAGCATTCGGGTCAAGAAATGAAGCGATTCTTCTTTGTTGATGTGGCTTGAGGTATTTTATTACAAAATC
>CALDDL010000001.1 GCA_937936675.1 uncultured bacterium | reverse complement strand
GAGCAATCACAATTATTTAATATAGAATTGATCCGAATAAAGCTCTAATAAATTATATAAAGGTAGGGTTAAATTGGTGATATTTGCATAACATTTAACCGAAAATTTGCCTCTTTGTTTTTATTATATCAATGGCAATCGACATAAAAAGTAGTGCAAAAATATTGGTACTATCTTTTCTAATTATTTCTCATTATGTTTTTTATATAATAAAATATTCGAGGTACTACTATGAAAAAGATACTATTATCTCAATTAGCATTGCTTCTGATTCTTGCCTCGTGCTCTGAAAAAGGTGTAGAACCCCCATTAGCATATCCCACGCACACAACAAAAATTCACGGTAAAGTGATACTTGAAAATCAAACCGAGCATAGCAATGCACTTATTTATATCTCTGGAATCAATCGTGGTGTAAGTTCAGATTCGAGTGGAAACTATACACTTATCTTTACAGAAGCTGATTCAACTTATACCGGCACATATGATCTTATCTATTACTTGAATGATTATGATTCATTAAATACAAAAATATATTTAGAAAAAGGAAAAGTAAAACTTGATACATTTGATGTGGATAAAGATGGAAAGATAGCACCGATAGAATTGAAGCAGTTATTAAGAGTTGAAGGATGGACAGATAAGTCAGAATATAAGATAGGAGATAAAATGACATTCACCGTTCGATTTACAAATGTTTCGGATAAAAAAGTAGAAATCATGAGACCGGGATATGTTTTTTATGTCGGTATTTATAATGATATTCAATTATATCCATACGGACTTTCAAATCCGGATCCGATGGGAGCTGATTGGGGTAAAGACCTCTTACCGGGAGAATACCATCAAGATATAATATCATATAGAATACCGGAGGGAGATATAATTGACAATATTAAACGTCCTTTATTACCTGGTGAATATTTAATTATTACATCCATAGTAATTAACGATCGATTACGGGATTTAGATAATGTTTTTAGGCGTTACGTTGTACACGAATGGTATAAAATAGCCAGAGGAAAATCACCAAAATATGATTATCGACCGAACAAATATATATTCCCACATATACAAATAATTGAATAATTTAAGAAAGGAGAAGGAGAAATGAAAAAACCATTATATTATTTTTATCTCTTGTTATTCACAATGACGTTTTAATAATTCATTAAGTGCACAGGTGTTTTCGGAGGCTTCTATAACAATTTTTGAAATGGGTGAAAGTTATGCAGATAACAAAAGGATAATATTACCAAATCAGGGAACAACACCCGAGCCACCTAATGATATCGAAGAAATAAGTATATCAAACTATCCAAACCCATTTAACCCAACAACAACTATTGAATATAATCTTCCAACAGAGGGTAACGTAA